>JBCCDR010000007.1:0-19875 GCA_039030675.1 Pseudomonadota bacterium
CATCGATGTTGAGCAGCGTGAAATGCGCTTTGCGGTTTTTCTTAATTTTGTAGGTGAGGGACTTCACGCCCCAATATTCTGTCTTGGTCACCGCACCGCCGAGTTCCTCGACAGTCTGCGCAACCTCTTCGTTTATGGCGTCCACTTGAGCGGTCGGGATATCCTGACGCGCAAGGACCACATGCTCATAAAACGGCATGGCGTGCTCCGATATGTAAGCGCCGACCCCGCCAATCGCGGCCAGCTAAACTGCGTCTCTGACACGCCTAAGCGCGCAAGATTGCGCGGTTATAGGCTTGGACTTCAAAAATGCAAGTAAAACCAGTAAATCGCGCGCCGCAGCGGGCAAATTAGTCAAACAGCTTCCAAATCCAGCCGCTCAGAGCAGCATCAAGACCATTCTCTATGCCGTTCTGAACGGCCCGATTTCGCGCCAGCAAATACGCTAATGCCGTTCCTAAGCTCAGCCCCGCGAGGACCGCATATGATGTTGGCTTATCAAAAAACAGCATATTGACGATATATGCAGCACCGGTCGTTAGCCCAATAAGCACGCATGCAGATAGCCAAATGCTCGCTCCCTTTGAGATTTGTGTTTCGCCGTTTTCGTGCTTTTTAGCGCGTTCGCGCTGTCTTGCTTTCGTCATTGTTACCTTCTCAGCCAAAGCATAACTGCGCTGATTTGCCATCGTAACTTACTGCTCTGGAACCTTACTTATCATGGAGTGACCTCGAGCTGACAGCAAAGAGCAGCGCCATGGACTTCTTTTCCGGCTTTGACGCCATTTTGTTGGCGCGCATCCAATTCGCCTTCACGGTGGCTTTTCATTTTGTCTTCCCGGCCTTTTCCATAGGGCTTGCGAGCTATCTGGCTGTGCTCAATGGGCTGTATCTTTGGAAGAAAGAGGCCGTTTATCTCACGCTGTTTGAGTATTGGCTGAAAATCTTTGCCATCGCCTTTGCCATGGGCGTCGTCTCTGGGATCGTGATGGCCTATCAGTTCGGCACGAACTGGGCGACGTTCTCTGATATTGCCGGGCCTGTGATTGGCCCGCTTATGGCCTATGAAGTGCTCACCGCTTTCTTTTTAGAAGCCGGCTTTTTGGGCATCATGCTGTTTGGACGCTCCCGCGTTGGCGACAAGCTGCACATGTTTGCTACCGCCATGGTGGCTGTTGGCACGGCGATTTCAGCCTTTTGGATTTTGTCGGTCAACAGCTGGATGCACACGCCCCAAGGCCATATCGTGGGCGACAATGGTCAGTTTTTGCCTGGGGATTGGCTGGAAATCATCTTCAATCCCAGCTTCCCTTACCGGCTGACCCACACGCTCACTGCATCATATCTGACAACGGCGTTCATCGTCGGCGGTGTCGGGGCTTGGCATTTACTCAAAGGCCGTGGCGAGAATTCTGGCGTGAAGGTGATGTTCTCTATGGCCATGTGGATGGCTGTTGTCGTCGCGCCGCTGCAGCTGGTGTTTGGCCACGCGCACGGCGAAAACACCATGGAGCATCAGCCCGCGAAAATCATGGCGATGGAAGGCCATTATCACAGCTATGAGGACGGCGCGCCTTACTATGTTTTTGGCCTGCCCAATGACGAAACGCAGGAATTGGACTATGCGCTGGGCATTCCAAAGCTAGGGTCTTTGGTCCTGAAAATGGACCCCAACGCGCCGGTCGAGGGCTTGGATACCATTGATGATGCTGAGCAGCCGCCGGTTTTTATCATCTTCTTTGCCTTTCGCATCATGGTGGGCATTGGCCTGATGATGATTGGGGTCGGGGCTTGGTCTGCTTATGCCCGCTGGCGCGGCTCGCTGTATACACAGGTGTGGCTGCACCGCGCAGCCTTGCTGCTCTCCCCATCCGGCATCATTGCGGTTGTGGCCGGCTGGATTGTGACCGAGGTTGGCCGCCAGCCTTATACTGTGTTTGGCTTTTTGCGCACGGCAGACAGCGTCTCGCCGCTTGATGCGCCAGCAGTGGGCACCTCTCTGTTGGCCTTTATCATCGTGTACTTTCTCGTCTTCGGCGCAGGTGTTTTCTACATCCTGCGGCTCATGGGCAGTGTGCCTGGCGCCAAGAAGCCTCTGAGTGATGATGGGCCAATTCGCACCGCCGGCCTGACGCCCGTACAGCAAATTGAAGCGGAAGGGGCGCTTTAACATGGAGGTCAGCTTCCCACTTGCATTGGCATGGGCCGGGCTGCTTGTCCTGGCCGTCTATATTTATGTCATCCTAGATGGCTTTGACTTGGGGATAGGCATGCTCTTTGCCGCCTTTAAGACCAAGCAAGAGCGCGACGTTCTCATGAATTCCGTGGCGCCGGTGTGGGATGGCAATGAAACATGGCTGGTGCTTGGCGGCGGCGGGCTTTTTGCCGCTTTCCCCATGGCCTATGCCATCATCATGCCCGCGCTGTATGTGCCTATCATCGCCATGCTGTTAGGCTTGGTGCTCCGGGGCGTCGCCTTTGAGTATCGCTGGCGCACAAAGCGCTGGGAGCGTGTGTGGGATTGGGCGTTTATCGGAGGCTCTGCCACCGCGACGCTGTCCCAAGGCATTGCGCTTGGCGCGCTCCTGCAAGGTATTGAGGTTGATGGCCGCAGCTACGGCGGCGGCTGGTGGGATTGGCTAAGCCCCTTTTCGCTCCTGACGGGCATTGCTGTGATGTCCGGCTATTGCTTGCTGGGCGCCACGTGGCTCAACATCAAGACGGATGGGGCGTTGCAGCAGCGCGCGCAAACGCTGGCCTGGCGCTTTTTTGTGTCGACATTGGTGTTCATAGCCGCCGTCAGCCTTGCCACGCCCTTCTTAGAGACAGCCTATTATGCGCGCTGGCTCAGCTTTCCAGGCATCTTTCTCGCCGCGCCTGTCCCCATCGCTGTGAGTGCCGTGGCCTTTTGGCTTTACCGCACGTTGGTGCAGCAAAAGCGGGAGGTTATTCCCTTCCTATTATCTCTCGTGCTCTTTGGCTTGTGCTTTGCCGGGCTTGGCGTGTCGATGTATCCCTATATCATCCCCACCGAGGTGACGATTTTAGAGGCAGCGACCCCGTTTAAGTCACAAATATTCATGTTCGTCGGCGCGGTTGTGATGCTGCCCATCATCTTGTTCTACACCGGCTATGCCTATTGGGTCTTCCGCGGCAAGATTGACCCCAATGAGGGCTACCACTGATGGCGAAAAAGCTCATATGGTTTGCTGTGTTGTGGGCCGGCGGCGTTCTGAGCGTGGCCACTGTGGCCTATGGCTTGCGGGCCATCATCCTCTAACACGCATAAAAAAATCGGCCCCTGCTTCTGCAGAGGCCGACGTGATACCAGTAACCGGAATTTAAGCTTAGCGGCGCGCGCGCTTGCGGCTCAGGCCAAGACCTAAAAGCGCAGTCCCCAGAAGGGCAAGGCTGCCAGGCTCAGGCACTTCAGCGGCGGTAATCACACGCACCCAGTCGCCAGGACGTGTGGTGCGCATGAAAATATCCACGGAAAACGCATCTGCACCGAAGTCCACATCATCATTGCCTTCTAGGCCCCGGTTATTGAACGTGTTGTAGGTGATGCCAGGTGCGCCGAGCAGCGCGTCTGTGCTAGCGAGCAAGCCTGTCGAAGTAATAAGGCCAAGCACTTCGGTGCTGAATTCAATGCCTGTTTCTATGCTGCCAGCACCGTCGCTATCGAACTGAAGCATGTAGCTTTCGATCGCCGTGCCGGCTGAAATGGTGGTCCCACCACCGGCCGCGGTATCGACGGTAAGGTCAGATGCCAAGGTCAAAGGACCGACTTCTTTCCAAACCTTGAGCATATCGTCGTTGGGGTTGGCGGCGACTGGATTGGGAATGTCAGCGGCATCCAGAACAACACATGTGCCTGGGAAAAATAGGCATTCATCGATGCCCAAAGATTGGGAATTCGTCGTAAAACCAACCACACCCGCCATTGCAACGGATGAGGAGATTGCAAGCGCGAAGCCGGCAATCGCGGTGGATTTCAGGGCAGTTTTCAACATGGCGTGTCTCTCTTACTCATTGACGCAACTGCCGGGAGATGAGCAAAAGCTATGCCATTTGTAAAAGTGTTGATATTTCAAGGTGTTGAGCAACGTGCAACGCGGCGCCTGTCATTGTTTTGGTCACTTGTAGCAGGGTAGTGTTTTGTTTTGGGGCAGCTGGCTGGTGCTTGATTGCGCGCTTGTCAAATGCGTGCCTGCCGCTTAGGGACACCCCACACCACCTTTGAGAGGGAAACCGCCGTGACACTTGCTTTTGTATTTCCCGGCCAGGGCAGCCAAGCTGTTGGCATGGGCAAGGACCTTGCTGAGGCTTACCCCGTTGCAAAAGCTGTCTTCGAGGAAGTTGACGACGCGATCGACACGCCGCTTTCACGCATCATGTTCGAGGGCCCCATGGAGACCCTGACGCTGACGGAGAATACCCAGCCTGCGCTCATGGCTGTGTCTGTTGCAGTTGTGCGCGTGCTTGCTGAGCAAGGTGTGGAGATGTCCAAGGCAGCTTTTCTCGCAGGCCATTCTCTTGGAGAGTATTCGGCGCTCTGCGCTGCGGGCAGCCTCTCACTCTCTGACACGGCGAAATTGCTCAAAAGGCGCGGCCAAGCCATGCAGCGGGCTGTTCCTGTGGGCGAGGGTGCCATGGCCGCCCTGCTTGGCTTGGGCCATGAAGACGCGTCTGCTGTTGCGCAGGAAGCCGCACAAGGCGATGTGTGTGATTTCGCCAATGACAATGCAAGTGGCCAAGCTGTGGTGTCTGGCCATAAAGCGGCGGTAGAACGTGCCGTTGAGATTGCCAAATCCAAAGGCGCCAAACGCGCCATGTTGTTGCCTGTCAGCGCGCCCTTCCATTGCGCGCTGATGCAGCCGGCGGCTGATGAGATGGAAGAGGCACTGGCTGACGTCTCTTTCCAAGCCCCCGTGCGCCCGATTGTGACCAATGTTACAGCGCAGGGCGAAAGTGACCCGGAGACGCTGAAAAGCTTGCTCGTACAACAAGTGTGCGGCGCAGTGCGGTGGCGCGAAAGTGTGGGGTATCTGGCGGCGCAAGGTGTGACACAGCAAGTCGAGCTCGGCGCAGGCAAAGTGCTTTCTGGACTTGCCAAGCGTATTGACCGCTCGATTGAAGCGAGCGCTATTGGGACGCCAGCTGACATAGACGCCTTTGTGGCAGGACAGGACTAAGCCATGTTTGATTTAACCGGAAAAAAAGCCCTTGTGACCGGCGCGAGCGGCGACATTGGCGCAGCCATCGCTTTGGCCTTGTCAAGCGCGGGCGCCATCGTCGGCCTGTCAGGCACCCGCCAAGAAAAGCTCGAAAGTGTGAGCGCCACCTTGCCCGGCGAGAGCCATGTGTTGCCCGCCAACTTATCCGATGACGAAGGCGTGGCTGCGCTTATCCCCGCTGCTGTGGAGGCCATGGGCGGTATTGACATCCTGGTCAACAACGCCGGCATTACAAAAGACGGGCTGGCCATGCGCATGAAGGCGGAGGATTGGGACAGCGTCATCGCCGTCAACATGACAGCCAGCTTCCGCTTAGCGCAGGCCTGCTTGCGGCCCATGATGAAGCAGCGCCAAGGCCGCATTATTAATATCTCTTCGGTTGTCGGCAGTGTCGGCAACCCAGGCCAGGCCAATTACGTCGCCTCAAAGGCCGGCATGGCGGGCTGGACCAAAGCAATGGCGGCCGAAGTGGCCAGCCGCAACATTACCGTCAACTGCGTCGCCCCCGGCTTTATTGAAACTGCCATGACGGATGTGCTCAGCGATGAGCAAAAAGCCAAGCTCAACAGCCAAATCCCAGCCGGCCGAATGGGCACCAGCCAGGATGTAGCGGCTTGTGCGGTGTTCCTAGCCAGTGATGAGGCTGGATATGTCAGCGGCCAGACCCTGCACGTGAATGGCGCTATGGCGATGATTTAAACAGCGGATAAACGCGATTTTGCCGCATAAAAATGGCGTTTAAACTTGATTGACTGACAATCAATGGGCTAGGCGTCTCTTGATTTATCGGCCAATGCACCGCAAATCACTCACAATGCTTAAAAGAAGGACATCTGCATGAGCGACGTTGAAGCTAAGGTCAAAAAGATTGTCGTCGAGCAACTCGGCGTTGACGAGGCAAAAGTCTCTGATGATGCAAGCTTTATCGACGATTTGGGCGCCGACAGCCTGGACACGGTTGAACTTGTGATGGCCTTTGAAGAGGAATTCGGGGTCGAAATCCCTGATGATGCGGCTGAGAACATCGTGACTGTTCGTGACGCTGTGAAATACATCAACGAGCACAGCGACGACTAAGTCGCCCTGCCACGTGGTTCGTGGCACGCTTACACAGTGAAATGATACCAGTGGCGCTGAGATAAACGCAGAAGCAGTGCCGCTGGTCTTGTTTTTTCAGGTGACTTGAAGACAAGGCAAATTGGCTTGATTGGGGAGAAAGGGATGCGCCGCGTTGTCGTAACCGGTATTGGTCTGGTAACGCCGCTTGCTGGCAATGCAAGCGCAAGCTGGGCGCGTCTCATTGATGCGCAAAGCGGCGCTGGCCCCATCACGCACTTCGACACGGAAGGCTTTGCGACCACCGTCGCGTGCCAAGTCCCCACCGATGAAGCCGATAGCGAGCGCTTTGATGCCGAAAGCTTTGTCTCCGTCAAAGACATCCGCAATTTAGACCCCTTCATCGTGTTCGGCATCGCCGCGGCGGACCAAGCGATTAAAGACGCTGGCCTGACGGACCTGTCGGATGAAGACAAGCTCATGGCCGGCTCTATGATTGGCTCGGGTATCGGCGGCTTGCCGGGCATTGAGATTGCCTCCGTCACCTTGCATGAGCGCGGACCGCGCCGGGTGAGCCCACACTTTATTCATGGCCGCCTCATCAATTTGGTGTCCGGCCAAGTCTCTATCCGCCATGGTTTCAAAGGCCCCAACCATGCCGTCGTGACGGCGTGCTCCTCAGGTGCGCATGCCATGGGCGATGCAGCGCGTTTCATCGCGCTTGGCGATGCAGACATCATGGTCGCTGGCGGCGCGGAGGCTGCTATTTGTCCCATCGGCATTGCTGGCTTTAACCAGGCCAAAGCCCTTTCCACCGGCTTTAATGACCAGCCGGAAAAAGCAAGCCGGCCTTATGATGAAGCCCGCGATGGGTTTGTCATGGGCGAAGGCGCTGGCATGGTCATTTTAGAAGAATATGAGCGGGCTAAAAAGCGCGGCGCGACCATCTATGGCGAGGTCATTGGCTATGGCCTGTCCGGTGATGCCTATCATGTGACCGCCCCAGCGCCGGATGGTGATGGCGGCTATCGCTCCATGCAGATGGCCCTCAAGCGCGCGCAGATTTCGCCCAGCGACGTCGATTATATCAACGCCCACGGTACATCCACACCGCTTGGCGATGAGATTGAGCTAGGCGCCGTTCGCCGCCTCTTGGGCCCGGCCATGGAGACGGTCTCCATGTCGTCCACCAAGTCAGCCATTGGCCATTTGCTTGGCGCAGCAGGCGCGGTGGAAGCTGTGTTCTCTCTGCTGGCCATGCGCGATGGCGTTGTGCCGCCGACGCTAAATTTGGACAATCCGTCTGAAAGCTGCAAAGGCGTTGACCTGGTGCCGCATACGGCGAAGGAAAAACCAGTGAATGTCGCGCTGTCCAATAGCTTCGGCTTTGGCGGCACCAACGCCACGGTTATCTTCCGAAACGTGTGAGCGCGCAGCCACAGGGCGAGGCGCAGAGCCCAGGCAAAAAGCGTTGGCCTGTTATTCTGGGCGTTGTTGCAGCGCTTGTCATCTGCGCCGCAGCCGCCGCTGCCTATATCTACACCAGCAGTAAAGACCGGTTCTTCACCACGCCAGGACCGCTCGCGGAGGAGCAATCCATCTTAGTCGAACGCGGCCTTTCCGTGCGCCAGATTGCCACGAAATTAAAAGCTGCCAGCGTGATTGAGGATGCCCGGCTGTTTGAAGTCGGCGTTCGCTTTTTTGGCGATAAGAAAGCCATCAAAGCGGGCGAGTTCTCCATCCCCGCCGGCGCGACCATGGCGCAGGTGCTCTCTATTTTACAATCGGCCAGCCCCGTCCAATACAAGATGCTCATTCGCGAAGGCATTACCGTGTCTGACGCATTGGAAATTGTGGCAAAAGACGAGCGTCTCATCGGCGAGATTGAAGGCACTTACAGCGAAGGCAGTCTCCTGCCAGACACATACTATTTCGTGCGCGGCGAAGCGCGGGACGTGCTGCTCGGCCGCATGGCTGCGGACATGACCAAAGCCATTGAAGAGGCATGGGCCGCGCGCACGGACACGCAAAATTTGAGCTCGCCGGACGAGCTGCTGGTGCTTGCCTCTATCATTGAGAAGGAAACCAGCCGGGATAAAGAAAAGCCCATGGTCTCCGGCGTGTTTCATAACCGCCTGTCCAAGGGCATGCGTTTGCAGTCGGACCCCACCGTGATTTACGGCATCGCGCAGGGGCGGCTGGGGCGTTCGCTCAAGCGCGCAGATGTGCGCGCGCCCACGCCCTATAACACCTACACGATTGATGGCCTGCCGCCGGGGCCGATTGCCTTGCCAAGCCGCGCTTCGCTCCTCGCCGCAGGCCAGCCGGCGCAAACCGAAGCGCTCTTCTTTGTGGCCACGGGCAAAGGCGGCCATGCATTTGCCAAAACCTATGCTGAGCATAAGAAGAATATCCGCAAATGGCTGGATGAACGCCGCGCGCGCAAAGCCAAATCCAAATAGGCCTAAAATCACGCTTGCCGCGCGCGTCTCCATGGTTAAAAGCGGGGGCCATGACACCGCCTCCTTCCCCGCGTCGCCGGCCGCTCCTGTTTGTTTTGTCCTCTCCATCAGGCGCTGGCAAATCGACACTCTCGCGCAAGCTGCTGAAGGATGAGCGCGATATTGTTATGTCCGTGAGCGCCACCACACGGCCGCCGCGCTCTGGCGAGATTGATGGGCAGCACTATCATTTTTTGACGGAAGAGCGCTTTAAAGCCCTCATCGCAGAGGATGCGTTCCTCGAGCATGCGCAGGTCCACGGTAATTATTACGGCACGCTGAAATCAGAGGTGGATGCTGCTTTCTCTCGCGGCAAAGACGTGCTGTTTGACATCGATTGGCAAGGCACGCAGCAAATCCGCGACCAAAGCGCTGGCACGCTCGTCAGTCTGTTCATTCTGCCGCCCAGTCTCACTGAGCTCGAACGCCGATTGAAAACGCGCGCGCAGGATAGCGATGCGGTCGTGGCCCGGCGGATGGCCAAGGCGCGCGAAGAAATTAGCCATTGGGCGGAATATGATTATGTGTTGCTCAATGATGATTTGCAGGACTGTTTCGGCCAGGTCCGCACCATCTTAGCCGCCGAACGCCTCAAAGCCGTGCGCCAGCCCGACATTAAAGCCAAGGCGCTGGCGCTTATGGCTGAAGGAGAGAGCTAAGCGCGCGCGCAAGGCTTAAATAGTCCTCAAGCGCCAAGGCATCCGCACGGCTTGTGGGCGCGACATTGGCTACGTCGCATAAAGCAAGCGTATCGACGCCCAGCCCTTTCAAAGACTGCCGCACCATTTTTCGCCGCTGGCCAAAAGCTGCCGCCGTCACTTTCGAGAGCAAGCTAGCGTCAACACCTTGGGGCGCAGGGTTTGGCGTGATGTGAACCAAAGCACTGGTGACTTTCGGCGGCGGCGTGAAGGCTTTTGGACCGATGTCAAAGACAACCTGCGCTTCGCTGCGCCATTGGCTGAGGATGGACAGGCGGCCATAGGCTTTGCTGCCAGGCTGGGCGATAATCCGCTGCGCCACTTCCTTCTGAAACAGCAACGTCAAGCTCTGCCATGGCGGCGGCCAGGTTTGAGGCTCCAGCCAACGTGTCAGCAGCGCTGTGCCCACATTATAGGGCAGGTTGGCCGCGATTTTATGCGGCCCGATGGCACCGAAATCATAGTCCAGCGCGTCCCCTTCAACGACATCCAGCTGGCCAGGGTAGGCAGCCGCAATCTCCGCTAGTGCCGCCAGGCAGCGCGCGTCTTTCTCAAGGGCTGTGACCTTGCCGGCGCCTTCCATCAGCAAAGCGCGGGTGAGGCCGCCGGGGCCAGGGCCGATTTCAACAATATGGTCGCCGGCTGTAGGGTTCGCCGCCCGGGCAATCTTGCGGGTTAAATTGAGGTCGAGAAGGAAATTTTGGCCCAGGTATTTGCGCGCGCTCAGGCCATGGGCGGCGATGACCTCGCGCAGCGGCGGCAGCCCATCGCTCACGCAGCAGCGCGCCGGGCGGCAATGGCGCCAGCCAGTTTGATGGCTTCAATCATGGAGCGGGGATTGGCTTGCCCGGCGCCAGCAATATCAAAGGCCGTGCCATGGTCAGGCGAGGTCCGCACGATTGGGAGGCCAAGCGTGACGTTCACGCCGGCATGAAAATCCAGCGCCTTCAGCGGCACTAGGCCTTGGTCATGGTACATAGCAAGGGCCACGTCATAGCCCGCGCGGGCCTCTGCATGGAACAGGCTGTCGGCCGGGTAGGGTCCCTTGGCATCAATGCCTTCAGCGCGGAGCTGGGCGATCGCTGGGGCGATGATATCGCGTTCTTCTGTCCCAATCTGTCCTTGCTCGCCGGCATGAGGATTAAGGCCGCAAACGGCCAGCCGCGGGGCCTTGATCCCAAAGTCTTTGCTGAGAGCGGTGTGAACAGTCTTGGCCCGCGAGATGATAAGGCTCTGGCTGAGCTGGCGTGGAACATCTTTGAGCGGCACATGAATGGTCAGCGGCACCACTTTCAGCAGCGGCGAGGCCAGCAGCATGACCGTGTCATCACGCGCAATGCCGCACGCATCCGCATAGAATTCTGTTTGCCCAGGCGCCTTAAAGCCTGCGGCATAGAGCACATCCTTGGCCATCGGTGCCGTGACGACCGCTGAAGCATCTCCCTTCAAGCACAGGGCAGCGCTGCGCTCTAACGCTGCAATGACCGCAGGCGCATTGGCTTGGTCTGGCGTGCCCGGCATGACGGGCGCTGCTAGCTTCTGCGGCAGAATAGGAAGCGCGCGGTCAAAAACATCCGCAGCCTCTGCAGCCGATGCAATGTCCTCCGCAGGGCAATCCCCAGCTAGGCTGCGCTCGCCCATCCAAAAGAAAATTGGCAAGCCTTCCGTGCGGCGCTGCTGCCAGGCTTGAGCGACAATCTCAGGGCCAATCCCCGCCGGGTCGCCCAGAGTGATAGCAACAGGCGCAGCCCTATTTGTATTCGACAATGGCATCGCGGCGCAGGTCGCGCAGATAGCGCCGGGCCATCATGGACAGGCGGCGCTGGTTGAGCTGGTTTTCAATCACCGCAAGCGTTGGCGTTTGCACTTCTTGCTGTTGAATCTCGCAGATGATGAACAGCCTGAAACCATTGGGAAAGCGGATCGGCGGGGTGATGTCGCCGGCTTCCAGCGGGAGCAGAGCTTGCTGTACCGGCGGCGGCAAATCACGCAGCCGCAGGACGCCAAGCGCGCTTGCTTCGGCCGCGCTGTAGCGGTCGGCCAGCGCCCCTGCATTCTCGCAGGTACTGCCAGCTTGGGCTGCGGCTTGCGACAATTGAGAGGCGCGGTCGACGTCCGCCATGATCGGTTCGGCTTCCAAAGGCCAAAGCAGCGAGGCCAGCTCATACTGCGTATCCAGCGGGTCCGCGCTTAGGATGCGCCGGCGATCTTTCAGCAGCACGATGTAATAGCCGCTTGGCGTGCGGATGGGGTTTGATAGCTGACCAATGGCCATTTCAGGCACCACGGGGCGAATATTGCGTGACAGCTGGTCTTCCATCACCCAGCCTAAGTCCCCGCCCACAGCAGCCGTTGGCGCTTCAGAGAACTGCCGCGCAAAGGCTTCAAACCGGCTGCCCTGGCGGATGCGGTCGACGATCTGCTGCGCGGTGAAGCGCACTTCATCATCATTCGATGGGCTTGCGTTGAGGAAGATTTCCGCCACGTTGTATTCAAACTGGCCTTTGGATTCTTCCAGGCGCTCCAACGCTTCTTCCACTTCCTCATCACTGATGGTGATTTGTGGTTCGAGGCGCCTTTGAATCAGCTGGCTCCAGGCGATTTCGGCGCGGATTTGTTCCTCAAGAGCACGGCGGGTCGTCCCGTTATCGCGCAAAAAGCTCTCAAACTGACCCGGCTGTTGATTAAAGTTGCCAGCCACGGAGGAGAAGGCGCGTTCCACAACGTCTGGCGTCACAACGATTTCATTTTCCTCAGCGGCCTGCAATTGCAGTTTCTCATCCACCAGCGTGGAGAGAATTTGCTGGCGCAGCTGTTGGCGTTCCGCTTCGGAGAGCTCTGTGCCTGTGGAGGCCAGCACCAAGGTCAAGCGCCGCGAGACGTCATAATCGGAAATCACGTCCTCATTGACGATGGCGACCGCGCGCTGGATTTGCTCGTCAAACTGCGCATGCCCAGCCGCGAGCGGCATAAACACCGCGCCGACGCCAACCAAAGCGCTTACTGCTTGTTTCAAACGCATCATAACTCGTGTGACCAATTGCCCTCGCAAAGCTGTGCCGGTGGCCTTCAGCCGGCGCCCCCATAGCATCCTTTTACGCGCTTATGCAGTGAAAGGGCAATGTGGCGTGCATGGGGCGAGGCGTTTTTTTGTGATTAGCCCAGATTGCGCAGCACAATGCGGAAGGTGACCGCTGTGCCGGGCTCGACGTCGCGGTCAGCGGTGAAGTTGCGGCGATAGTTGAGCTGAAATTCCAGGCACTCATCTGTGTAGATCAAGGCCGCGCGATTGGTCACGGAGTCGCGGCCGCTGGTTAAATCCTGGACTGTGCTCGCCGTGACTTGCCAATTTTGATTGATGCGCAGCCGCGACGCCAGGCGTAGCTCTTCCCTATCGCTTGGCAGATCAGGACCTGGGTTCCGGTTGAGCTGTTCATAGCCCAACGTCACAGAAAAGCGGTCCGTGCCCACTGTGGCATTCACTTCGTTGCGGCGCACAGCTAAGTTGCTTTTGTCAATGCGGAAGCGATTGCGCACCGTCAGCCAATCACTCACCCGCAAGCTCACCCGGCCCACCACGTCAGAGAAATTGCCTTCCAGGCCCGTGCCTTGCGGGTAGATGACGGAGTCGTTGTCAAAGCTGTAGCTCTGCGCCAGCGTGGCATCGAGCTCGATTTTGTCCATCAGCAGCCGCCATGTGGCGCCGTAGGTCACGCGTGTCCCGCCGTCCCACAGGTCTTGGCCCGGCACCCGGTCAGCAAGGAAGATGTTGGTATCGTCCAAATCAAACGAGCGTCCGTCCTCATTGGGAATGTTCATATCCACGCCAGACGTGCCAGACACCACAAGCACGCGCGGTTCTAGGATTTGCGTGAATTTACCAAGCGAGTTGATGAGCGGCAGCCGCATGTCCAGTGAGATACGCGCCAGCGCCCGCGATTCTGAGCCATTTACCGTCGCAAAAGCAGGGTCGTCAGGGCGGTCAGCATCGGTGACATCATAATAGTCACCGCGCGCCATGACGGTGGTCGTTGTGCGCAGACCGTTGGAGAAGTTAAGTGGCAAGCGCGCTCCGCCGCTGACGAGAGCCCGGCGGGTATCCTGGCCGTTAAAGCGCTGGACAGCGACCGCGCTTACATCGGCAAAGGCGCGAATGCCTTTCCACAGGGGATTGCTTTCATAGCGGTAGCGGATGTTGGGCAACGCCTGCGGGACAAGGCCAGTCTCATCTTCCACCCGCAGGCCTTGGAAGCCGATGAGCCGCGCGTTGATGTAGTGGTTGTCGTAAAAGCCTTCCAGCGCGTAGGTGTTGACCAACGTATCTTCATCAGACCAGTCATAGCGCGTGAGATACGTGTCATCGCTGGCGAAGCGCAGTTGATAGGTCGAGCGCCAATGCTCATTGTGGATGAATTGCCCGCTTGAAAACAAATGCCCCCGCAGGATGTCGCGTCCGGTGGGTTGGTTGAAGTCATCGCGTTCAGGCACATAGGTGAAGGAGCCCTCGGCGCTAAAAGCACCTTTGCGCAGCTGTTTGCGATAGTCCACGCCCAGCACGGCGCGTTCCTTAGTGGTGATGATCGGCGTGAGCGTGACGTCTTGCGTGGGGTCGATGTTGATGAAATACGGCAATTCAAGAACGAAGCCGAGTTCGTCGCGCTGGCGCACCTCTGGGACCAGCAGCCCTGAGCCCTTTTTGACCGAGGGGTCAGGATGGGAGATGTAGGGGACGTATAAAATGGGGACCCCAAGAAACTCCACAAACGCGTCGTCATAATAGAGCCGCTTTTTGTCCAGGTCGTGGACGACTTTGACGGCCTTAATCTGCCACAGCGGCTTGTCATTTTCATCGCAAATTTCGCAGGGGCTATAAACGGCCCTGCGGAAGGTTGTGCGCCGACCGCTGCGGTCCCCTTCCAAGGCGGCCACACGCGATGCATCCGCCAGCAGCAATTCCACATTCTCAATAAAGCCGTCTCGCAGCTCGTCTGTGATCTTCAGCGTGTCGGATTCGAGGATGTTGCCCTCTTGGTCGACGACCCGCACATTGCCGTTGGCCATGACAATGCCGCTGGTGCGCTCATAGGTAATTTCACGTGCTGTCAGGCTGAACTCGCCGCGCAAAACACGCACACCGCCGCGGGCGATGATGATCTCTTGCCGGCTGTCGTAGATGACTTGGTCTGCTTCCAGCGCAATCACATCGCCAGAGATTTGCGGGTCTTCGAGCAAGGCCTGCGCCTTCGCAGGCAGAGCGCTCAACACACAGGCAGCCATCAGCAAAAGCGCTTTCAAAAAGAGCCCAAAGCGTATGTGAGGCACTGAAACTGGCATTCCCCCGATCTGCAAAGCCGCGCTAACCCACCAAAGCGTCACCGCGCGCCATTTCCGGCGTTGCCGCCCGCGACCATGTCCGTTAGGTACACAGTCAAAGAGGTGCATGCAATCGACAGATCGCGAAAACGCATCCCCTCGTTTTTTGAATGTGCATCCGCTGTTTTTTTAAGGGCTTCATTCTCATGCAAATAAGTTTCTCCCCTCTCAATCTGCCGCGCACCGGTGTGGTGGTGCTGCTCGCCCGCAATGCGGCTGTCCTTGGTGAAACCGGCGAGGCGGCTGATAAAGCCCTGGGCGGTGCGCTCACGCGGATGATTAAGACAGGGCGCTTTAGAGGAGAGAAGGGCCAGATCGCCGAGCTTGCCGCGCCAGACCTAGGCCGAGTGACCCGCATTCTGCTTTGCGGCATTGGCAAACCTGCTGAGCTGACCACACGCGATATGGAAGAGCTGGGCGGGCGCATCACCGCCAAATTGCTCACCAGCGGCGAGAAATCCATCAGCGTGGTGATTGATGATTTTGAGGGTTTAACGCTCAAGCCGCAGGAACTTTCCGGGCATGTGGCCATTGGCGCGACCTTGCGGACCTACCGCTTTGATGCCTACCGCACCACGCTCAAAGACCATGACAAGCCATCGCTTGAACGCCTCACGGTCATGACACGCGCGGCCAAACGCTCTGAGAGCCTCTATGAGAGCTATAAAGATGTGCTTGAAGGCGTCTTCTTCACGCGCGATTTGGTGAGCGAGCCGGCCAATACGCTCACGCCTGCTGAGTTTGCATCGCGTCTGGAAGGCCTGGCGCAGCATGGCCTCACCATTACCGTTTTGGGCCCTGAAGAAATGCGCTCCATGGGCATGGGCTCGCTGATGGGCGTCGCGCAGGGCAGTGCCAATCCACCGCGCTTGGTGGCGATGGAGTATAAGCCATCGGGCACCTCTAAGACGTCAAAACCGCTGTGTTTCATCGGCAAAGGTGTGACCTTCGATACTGGCGGCATTTCCTTAAAACCGCCGGGCGGCATGGAAGACATGAAGTGGGATATGGGCGGCGCTGGCATTGTCTCCGGCACCATGATGGCGCTGGCCAAACGCAAATCCAAAGCGCATGTGGTCGGCCTTGTGGGGCTTGTTGAGAACATGCCGTCCGGGACCGCCCAACGCCCTGGGGATGTCGTCACCTCCATGTCCGGCCAAACTATTGAAGTCATTAATACCGACGCTGAAGGCCGCTTGGTGCTGGCTGACGTTATGGAGTACGCGCAGCAGACATATGCGCCTAAAATGATGGTGGATTTAGCCACGCTTACGGGCGCAATCATCGTCTCTTTAGGCCATGAATATGCCGGCATGTTCGCCAATGATGACGGCCTTGCTGCTGCCATTGATAAGGCAAGCCAAGCCACCGGTGACAAAGTCTGGCGCATGCCCATCGGCCCGGCTTATGACAAGCTGATCAATAGCCAAATTGCCGACATGAAGAATGTTGGCCCGCGCTATGGCGGCTCGATCACGGCGGCGCAGTTCCTTAAACGCTTCGTGCGTGATGATCGGCCTTGGGCGCATTTGGATGTGGCGGGCATGGTTTGGTCCAGCCAGGATTCGCCGCTGTGGGCCAAAGGCGCCACTGGCTTTGGCGTGCGCCTGCTTGATCAATTGGTGCGGGACATGGCGGAATAAACCGTTGGCATGGGCATAGAGGTTAGTTTCTATCATCTCGAGCGCCAAAACGTGGAGGTGGCGCTGCCCAAGCTGTTGGAGAAAGTGCTCAGCGCTGGTCACCGCGCTGCCGTCTTCCTGGCAGATGACGCCGCCGTTAAAGCGCTTGATGAAGCGCTGTGGACGTACGACCCGGCCAGCTTCCTGCCCCATGGCAGCACGGATACCCCTCACCCAGAGCTCCAGCCCGTTTATCTGACTTCCGGTCAAGATGTGCCCAATGGCGCTGATATTGCCGTTCAAATAAATGCAGCATCAGCGCCCGCACTGTCAGCCTTCAAGCGCTGCCTTTACATGTTCGACGGACGCGACGAGGCCATCTTGGGCCAAGCCCGCGCCGACTGGAAAAGCCTTAAGGACGATGGCCACAGCGTGACCTATTGGCAGCAAGGGCAAAGTGGTGGCTGGGAGAAAAAGGCTTAGACGGCCCCTTCTTAAACTGCAGCGAGGCAGATCTGGCCAACGGTCAGAAGATTGACAAGAGCAGAGACGCCGCAAATACTGCGCTTGGGCTGTAGGTGGGGTATGTCGTGGTTGGAAATACGTCTGTGTTGCGCGTTGGGTTGCTGAGCTTGCGTGAGACGCACATTTTCCTCGCGACAATAGTGTGTATCTTTCTCCTTATACCCGCCTGCGGTGAGTCCGCGCCGGAGGATGAGCCTGAACCGGCCAATGATGCTTTGCTCACTCAAATTGCGCAGGAGATTGGCGCGCAAGGCACAGCGGCTGAAGAGGCGAAGGGCTCTAGAGAAGCCAAGGATTTTAAACCAGGACGGGGCCCTGAACGGACCGCGCAGACTGCGGCTCCGAAATCAAAACGCGATATGCTGCAGGAGCGCAAAGAGGCGCTCGCGCAAGTCCGCGCACCAATTCAGAAGAAACTCGTCAAGAAGCCTGGGCGCCTTGACTTGTTTGGCCGCATACAGGATGGCGATTATGTCTGGTCGCAGTCCTTCGCGCATGAAAACCAAGGCATCTTTGCCTTTGGTCTCGCGCTGCGCCGCGTACTGACCAACTATTGCCCGCAAGCTATTTCGCCCAATGATGAAGCGAATATGGAGTTCTTCCTTGCCGCCCTCAATGGCGCTGAAATTGTTGACGTCTTGCAAGGCCGCAAGGCGCTTAATTTCCCCAATATCCTCAGCAGAGCCCTTGGCTCACCAGCGTTCAACGCTCTGGCCAGAAGCCGGCTGGAGGATTTGATGAATCAAGAAGGGGAAGGCTGCGATGGTCGGCAGGTTAAAATCCTCGCGACCAACCTCGCGCGCATGCTGGCAGGCCGCCGCCCCGCCTATGGCAACGGCGCGAAGCGCACCAGCTTGGCGGTCGAGAAAATCAGTCCTTTGCAGCAAAAGCACAGCTATGGGAACCAAAGCGCTGCGGCACTCACAGGTCCCGGCGCAGCGCAGCTTGACCGTGATTTCACGGATGTCCGCAAGGCCGGCATGACCATTTTAGAGTGCCACTATGATGAGGTGCCCAATGATGAATGGTATGAAGTGCAATACTATTGGGGCATCAATTACCTGACCAAAATTGGCTACTTAATGCCCAATTTTGCAGAATCCTTTCAACACGCAGCGCAGGTGCGGCTGCGCAAGGCCAATGGGCCGCGTCCTTATGTGCACCCCTTCATCACCTACGGTTCGCCGCGCCTAGAATGCCCTGCCTTTAAAGACGCCGCGGTGGATCGGAAGCGGATCTATGCGCCGCGGAGGGCTGTTGCCCCAGGTGCAGACTCTGTGCCCATTCCAACGGAGCCTAAGGTCACGAAAAAAGGGCCGTTTGTCACCTATGATTACGGCAGAGCGCCTGAAGATTATGTGCCGCCCATTCCAGAGGAGCTGCCAAATCAGACGCTTTATCTAACGATGAAAAAACAGGGTACAGGTGCGCTCAAGACGATCGAGATCCAGCGTTTCGGCCACTGGTCACTCACACGATATTATAAAAACGGATCGGCGAAACAAGATTTGCTCGATGAAGATGTATCAGCCATCGCCAAGCAGAAACCGCGCGTCTTGGTGTGTTCATATTTGTCCCCAAAACGCGGAATTGTGAACGTCTCACGCCATTGGTTTAAAGAGGCGCCAAGCGCTGCTAATCGCGCGCGGCTGCGCGGGCGGCTCAGTGACCATCCCATCTTGGTGATCTCCGGTGTTCGCGAGACCTGCAGCGCCACCTATGTGAAGACAGGCTGAGCGCGCTTGCCCGTCTACGCGCCATGCTTCAAACGCAGGTGAGGCGAAAAAGGCTTAGCCTTGCCATATTCGCATGCTTTAGGGATGGTGCAGTCTCAGCAGCTTAGGGGGAGGTTCATCCAATTCGTCATTTTACGGCCACGCTTGCTTTAGGGGCGTTCGTTGCGCTCGCAGTCCCCACCGCGATAGCCCAGGACAATAGCGATTTGCGCGCAACGCTGTTTGACCCGGTTGATGCTGTCTTGAAAGAAGCTAATGCCGCGCGCGCGAACATCCTGGCGCCGCGCTCTTATGCCAAGGCCGCAGGCGCCTATCGCTCAGCCGAAGAGAAACTGCGCGAAGGCAAAGGCATTGAGTCCATTCGAAAAGACTTGTTCAAGGCCGAGCAGGCACTCTCGCTCGCGACACAAGCCACAAAACGCGCACAAGAGATGTTCGCGCCAGCGCTTGAAGCACGCGCTGATGCGGCAGAAGCCAGCGCGAAAGATTATGCGCCCGAGGCCTGGCTTGCTGCAGAACGCGAGCTGGCTGAGGCAGCGTCCAAACTCGAGCGCGGCAGCGAAAAATCCGCAGCTCAGCGCGGTGAGGCTGCGCGAGGCCTGTACCGCGATGCAGAACTGGCCGCGATTAAGGCCAACTATCTGGATGAAACGCGGCGGCTGATTGCCCAGGCACAAGAAGAAAAGGTTGGGAAAATAGCGCCGCAGACCTTGGGCGATGCGGTGGCGTTGCTGGCAGAAGCTGAGCAAGCGCTGGTGGATGACCGCTATGATACTGACCGGCCGCGCTCTCTTGCCAGTGATGCGAAGTATCAAGCCTTGCACGCCATGTATCTGGCCAAAACCCTGCGCCCCATTGATGACGAAGATCAGACCCTTGAGAGTTTTGCGCTCAGCGCGGAAAAGCCGTTGGAGACCATTGCCACGGCGCTCGACCAGGTGCCTCGCTTTGAGCGTGGCTATGGCCCTGTGCTAGAAGATATCATCCGCGCCATCGGCGACTTGCAAAGCCAGGCCAATGAAAACACCGACCGCGGCTACCGTATTCTGGCATTAGAGGAAGACATTGCAGCGCTTGAGAACAAGCTCGGCATCCAATCCAAACGCCTTGAAGAGCAGGAAGCCGAG
>JBCCDR010000008.1:0-18872 GCA_039030675.1 Pseudomonadota bacterium
AACTTGTTTTGCACATCTCTGCCTGCAATGGCGGTTTCGGCAAGC
This sequence comes from Pseudomonadota bacterium, assembly GCA_039030675.1. GTDB lineage: Bacteria > Pseudomonadota > Alphaproteobacteria > Sphingomonadales > CAKZYD01 > CAKZYD01. The sequence continues at coordinate 46 of JBCCDR010000008.1, forward strand.
GCTTCAAAACTGCGCGCCAACGCCCCCACCTCATCCGCACGGTCACTTGGCAGCGCGACATCTGGTGCAGATTGATTACGCGTCTTCAGCGCCCGTGCAAGCGCATCAGCTTGTTGAGACAATTTTTTAAGCGGCGCGGACACACTCATCCGCAGCGCAATCGAAGCGATGGCGCACACACATACTGTAAGTGCGATGCCGGCTGCGAAGATGCTGGCGGCCTGGTGAAACGCTTCCTCTAAAACAAGCGCACGTGGATAGGTGAAAACCATCTTAAATGCAGGCGCTGGCAAAGTCCGTGTCGTGGTGAAAAAAGATGGCTCCGTGGCTGCTGGCCAACCCGTGTTCAACATAGAGTCTTGGCTTTCGGCTGGATTTGAAAGCCAGTTGACGGATGCATGATCAAAGGCACTAAGCGGCTCGCCCACGACCTCTATGCGTTGGTCCATGGCAGCGGCTGGAGAGGTCAAAAACACGCCCGATTTGGACGTGAGAAAAACATCGATCGCGCGGAGGGCATGATCAAAAACATCGCCATAGACGCGCCGGGATAGCAGGGTCATTCCAAAAGAGCCAAGCTGGCCGTTGCCAAACGGCGTTTGCACCTGGCACGTGACAGCCAAATTATCATTAGAAAACCTGAGCAAGTCACTGCAGCTGAGAGACTGTTTGTTACTCAGCATTGCCGGGCGCGTCATAAAGCGCGATTGGAAGACATCAAAATCACGCGCCGCATAGCGCTGATAGACCATGAGCGCCTTTTCATCTTGCGGCGAATAAGCCAGAACATCAGCGTCACTGGAGACGAAAAATAGATTGCCAAGTTCTTGGTCTGCCCGCCCTGCTGTGGCGACCATGGCTTGAAAGGCAGCAAGCAGCGCCTTTTTCCTCGCAGGCGCCATCGTCTCCCCGCCGGGAATGAAAGCGGCTATTCCCGATACGAATTGACCCGACGGCAGCAACAGCCCGGAGAAGAGCTGGTCATGGCTGCGGCGCGTGCCATCGGCCTTCAGCGGAAACAGCAAATCAAAAAGCGTGGCTTCCTGAAGTGTCAGCGGCGCGTCGTTGACGAGTGTTTTCGCAGTGTTTTGGAGCGAGAAGGTTGCCTGCTGCAAGGTCTGCTCAACGCCCTCAAAGCGCTGCACTTCCCGGCTGAAGACCAAATTGGCATAGCCTTCAAGGTCCGCGGACGCTTTTTCGCTACCCGCATGCTGCCCAAAGAGAAAAACGCAGATCGCTGATACGAAGGCAACAAAAACGCCGCCGCTGAAAAGCAGCAAGAGCGTTTTATTGGTCAAGCTTTTCATGCCTGTAGCCGCTTCCGTTTTTCACAGCGATCAACGGTGGCTTTAACGGCAAAAGATTAGACATGCTTTCCCTGGGCCACCGAGCAGCCACTGTGGGAGATATGTCCTTAATTTCGGGTGAAAAAAATGCGCTTGGGACGGCCGCGACTAGCCAACAAAAGCACGCTCGACGACATAATCGCCAGGCGCTGCATTTGACCCTTCTTCGAGCTCGAAGGTTTCCACCAGGTCTTTGGTGTCATTCAGCATCGCCATGGACCCACAAATCATCACCCGATCCGTCTCTGGGTTCAGCACGGGCACACCGAGATGCTCGAAGAGAGCGTGGGTCTCAATGAGCGTCGTAATACGTCCTGTTACGGGATGATCTTCGCGCGTTAAGCTCGTGAAATGGCGCAAACGCCCTGCTGCCATTTCGGAGACCAGAGGATCGTCCATCACGTCGGCGACGATCTTCTTGCCATACTCCAACTCAGCTTCCTGCCGGCAGGTATGGGTTAAAATGACGTCTTCAAATTTCTCATATGTTTCCGGATCACGGATAAGACTGACAAACGGCGCGATGCCGGTGCCTGTGGAGAACATGTACAGCCGTTTTGCCGGGGTTAACGCGTCTAAAACCAGGGTTCCGGTCGGTTTACGACCGAGCAAGACTTTATCGCCTGGCTGGATGGTCTGAAGCATGGACGTCAGCGGACCATTGTCAACTTTAATAGAGAAGAACTCGAGCTCTTCATCCCAAGCTGGGCTGGCTACAGAATAAGCGCGCAGCAGCGGTTTGCCGTTTTTGAGCAAGCCAATCATGACAAACTCGCCAGAGCGGAAGCGGAAAGCGGCCGGACGGGTCACGCGGAAATGAAACAAGGAGTCCGTCCAATGATGGACAGAGAGAACCGTCTCGCACGTTACGGAACCGGGCAGATTGGCTTCATCTATCGGCTCGAGGACGCTCTCGGCGCTCTGCGCAGTCATCGTCGTCATTCGTCGGTGTCCTTATCTCTCTGGGCCAACAGCTCTTCTTTTGACAAGCAGCACTTAGTTTGCCCAGGCCCTTTGAGCAACATGTAATGGCATGAGAATTTCTTACGCGCCCACCAACAGGGCTCATTCATCCCAGATCAATTGAGTGTTTTGAAAGGCTATCGGGAGCTTTCGCGGGATTTTTGATCGCCGCTCTGGGCTTTAATTTCAGCCAAACGGGCCTGAATAAAAGCCTCTGTGGCGGTATCACCTTCAGGCACCAGAGAAGCTGCAGCGAGCGCCACCGCTTTGTCCACCTGGCTGCGCGCGCAGAACTGGGTACGTGTTTCTAGAAACGCGATGTGATGGCCAAGCTGGGCTTGCTCGGAAAGCGCAAGGTCGCTGGCCAGCCGTCCTGCGAAAAAATGTGTACACGGCGACAGATCACTTTGAGTGGCCACAAAATCATAAGCACGTTGCTGCACGCCAAGAGACTTAGCTTCTTTAATGTATTCAGAAAAATAAGGCCCTGCCGTGAGCTGCAACAAGGCCACTTCATAATGGTCCAATGCGGCCGCATCATCGCGCTTTGCCGCCTCGCGGGCCGCTAAAATCAAAGAATGGGGCGCCGAGACGTCAAGCAGTTGCGCGCGTAGCTGAGCAAGAGTCTCCTGTCCGCCGCCCAAGCCATCGGGCGCGCGCAGCGCAAAGGTAGCAAGCCCCAGCAACGCGTCTGCATTATCGGGATTGAGCGCCAAAGCTGCGCGATACGCATCGCGCCCGCGCACGGCCCACCGCTTCTTGCTCAGCAGGGAGGCCGTCTTTGCCTTTGCAAGCGCGGCCTTCGCCATGCTCACGAGCACATCTGCGTCTGCGTTTTCGCCAGCCAAGGTCGCCCTGCCGAGTTTCCACGCGCTGCGGACTTCGCCGCGCTCAAGCAATGCCTGGGGTGTGGGACCTGGTGCCACGTCAGCAGCGCGCACAGCCGCAGCCTGAAGGCCATATACCGCGAAGGTCAATGCGGCTGCGGCCAACACCTTGTTTCGAAACCGGAATTTTATATGCGCGTGCAATGTCATAGCTGGCGATATGAAGACGAACTATGGCAAAATCAAGCCCGCGGCGTTGCCCTGCGGCAACACTGGTGTGTCAATCAGGCTTATATTCTTCCGGCTTGGCGCTCTCATAGCGCTCTTCGCGCCAGGGGTCGCCCACATTATGATAGCCGCGTCGCTCCCAAAATCCTGGCGCATCGTCCGCCACAAACTCAATGCGCTTGATCCACTTGGCTGACTTCCAAAAATAGAACTGCGGAATCACCAACCGCACAGGGCCGCCATGCTGGCGGGTCAGCGGAACACCATCATGGCTATGCGCAAGCAGGCAATCCTCACCTAGGAACACATCAAGTGCGACGTTGGTTGTGTAGCCATCATAGCTGTGGAAGATGACATGCGCCGCGTTAGGGCGCGGATTTGCTGCTGCCGCAATGATGCGCGTGGGAACACCCTGCCAGCGATTGTCATAGCGAGACCAAGCCGTCACACAGTGAATATCGGACTGCAGGTCGACCTGCTCATGATTTTGGAACGTTGCCCAGTCCCACTCAAAGGGCGTGGCCACGACGCCGTCAACGGTCAGCCGCCAATCAGCTTGGCGCACAGTCGGCTGCACGCCTAAATCAAGGACTGGCCAGTCTTTAACGAGACGCTGGCCGGGCGGAAGCCGCTGCTCTCGCTCAGCACTAGTGCCGGTGAGCAAACGGCCCTCTTTCGTCCAGGCCTCTTTGCTCTTGATGAGCTTGTCGCGATAGCCGGGGTTTTCAGCATCATCACTCATGACTAGCCGTAGTCTTTCATCAAGCGCGATTTTTGCCGGGCCCAATCGCGGTCTTTAATCGTTTGGCGCTTGTCCTGCTGGGTCTTGCCTTTGGCCAAGGCGAGCTCGACTTTGAGGCGCCCACGCTCGTTGAAATACAGTTTGACCGGTACCAGCGTCATGCCTTTGCGCGCAATCGCACCGGACAAGCGATTGATTTCCCGCTTGTGCAACAACAGTTTGCGCGGCCGAGAAGGTTCGTGGTTATGGCGATTGCCATGGCTGAACTCGGGGATGTGCGCATTCACCAGCCACGCTTCTGCCCCACGAATTTCCGCATAAGACTCCGCTATGTTTCCCTGGCCAAAGCGAAGAGATTTCACTTCAGTGCCTTGCAGGGCAATCCCCGCCTCGAACATATCCTCAAAGGCATATTCGTGGCGGGCTTTGCGGTTTTCAGCGACAACCTTATGGGCTGGGGGCGCTTTGCTCATAACAGTCCAGCATGGACCATAGCGCTGCGGATACGGTCTTTGCCGCCATCTGAGAGCTCTGAAATGGGCAAACGCACCTCCGGCGTGCACCGATCGAGCAATGACAGAGCATATTTCGCCGGCGCCGGGCTAGGCTCACAAAACAGGTCTCGGTGGAGCGGATAAAGGGCATCTTGCAGAGCGAGCGCCCTGTCATACTCACCCGCTAGGCAGTGCTTCTGGAACACGGCGCACATGCCAGGGGCCACATTGGCCGTGACGGATATGGCGCCATGCGCGCCCATGGCCATAAGCCCCAGCGTCATATCATCATTGCCAGACAGCTGGATGAAGCCGGGTCCGCAGGCTTCCCGGGTTGCCGCAACGCGTCCTGCATCGCCTGTTGCGTCTTTGACGCCCACAATGGTCGAAACCTCAGCAAGTCTCGCCATGGTCTCCGGCGTCATATCCACAATAGAACGGCCCGGGATATTATAGATGATGATCGGCAACGTGCTTGCGTCTGCAATGGCCTTGAAATGATCATGCAGGCCCGTTTGGTTTGGTTTGTTATAATAGGGACAGACAACCAAAGCATAGTCAGCGCCCGCTTGTTCAGCATGCTGCGCCAGCGCAACGGCTTCCGCCGTACTGTTAGAACCGCACCCGGCAATAACCGGCACATCGCCTGCCGCCGCCTCAATCACTGTTTCAGTGACCAGGTGATGCTCATCATGGGAGAGCGTCGGGGATTCCCCCGTGGTCCCAACAGGCACTAAGGCGCTGGAGCCCTCCTCAATCTGCCACCGCACCAACGCTTTGAGCGCAGGCAAATCAAGCGCCCCGCCCTTAAAAGGCGTGACCAAAGCTGGAATGCTGCCTCCAAGGCGAGATGTATCTGCCATCGCTGAATATCCAATCTAGTCGCTTGCGGTAGCGCACACCTAGTGAGCTTCCCACGCAGAGGCAAGCACGAAGCGTGCGCGCTCCACCTGCAGGCCTATCGGCATTGTCGCTTGCCATCGCTGCAGAAGTGCGCATGATTCACCTCATGTTCAAGGGAATGCTGCTAGTAAAAGGCCTTATGGGTCCCCGGTCTTATTCAGCAATGGCAATTGCGTGCTTTGCTTTGGCAAATGCGGCTCAGGCTGCCGACACGCTGCCTGCCCTGATGAACGCAGGGACAGCCCGCGCCGCCAAGGCGTATCTCGCCAAGCCAGAGGCTAGCAAACCAAGCCCTGCGAAACTCAGCAGCAGCCAGTACGCTGCGGAGCTGAAAATACTGCATCGCTGGATTGCCTTTCAAAAAGCGAAGACCAAAGAGCTCGACGCTGACGCTTTGGTGACGCAAGCGCTGAGCCTTGTGGACATGCCGCGCTTCCTAACCACCAGACGGCGCGTTGAAAATCAGCTTTCCTTTGATGACCGCGCTGACACCATTTTGCGGTGGTTTGCCAGCGCCAAGCCAAACACGGGCAAAGGCGAGCTTTTGTACGCGGATGCTTTAACGCGCACGGGCCTCAACTCGCCAGAAAACACCAAGCGCATTCAAGCGGCATGGCGCCGTGCGTGGCTGGATTATGATGAGGAGGACGCCTTTCTGGCCCGCCACAGAGCGCGTTTGCGTCCCGAGGACCATGTGGCGCGCGCGCGCTTTTTGATGGGGTATGAGGGCTATAGCGCCGCCCGGCGCATGGTGGCGCGCTTGCCAGCGGATGAAGCGGCCTTGCTCAATGCACGCCTCAAACTGCGCGGCTTCAGCGCCGGTGTGGACGCAGCGGTCGCCGCGGTGCCGCCTGCCCTCTTGGATACCCCCTCGCTGACCCTTGACCGGGCCTATTGGCGCCGCAAGCGCAATCTCGATGACGCTGCGATGTTGCTGCTCAAAGCTGATTTAGACGCCATGCAGCTTGAGAGGCCACAAAGGCTGTGGCGCGAACGGCATTTTTGGGCCCGGCGCTTGATGAAGACAGGCGAGTATGACCGCGCCTATGCGCTTGCCAAGCATCATAACCTCAGCCTGACAGATGCAAGCGGCGCACCATCGAGCAAAGCAGTACGTGTTGCGTTTGCAGAAGCGGAATGGCTGGCCGGGTGGCTTGCGCTGCGGTTCCTTGATGAGCCAGCGACGGGCTACAGCCATTTCCAGCGCATGTTCAACAATGTGGAGACGCCCGTGAGCCGCACGCGCGGGGCCTATTGGCTGGGCCGCAGTGCGCTAGCGCTTAAAGACCCTGAGCTAGCGCGCTATTGGTTTATGCGCGCAGCGCGCATGCCCCAGCGCTATTACGGCAGGCTAGCCGCTGAGATGCTGAATGAAACGCCCGGCGTCATGGCACTGACAGTGGAGGATGTGGCCCCCGCTGAAGCAGACGTTCTCTACCAGCAGCTTGTCACCAGCCGAGACGCCATCTTCGTGCGCCTGCTAAAAGAGGCGGAACGACACGATATGGTCGGGACGTTCCTCAGTCATCTCGCTTATCAGGAAACCGCGCCGGAAGACGTCTATCTGCTCTCGCGCTTCGGCGCAGCGCTGGGCCGGCCAGACCTGCCGCTGAAAGTCGCCAAGAAGTTGGAAGTGCAAGGCATCGTCTATATGGATGCAGGCTATCCCACGCTTGCATTGCCCAGAGCTTTGCGCGCGCAGGCGCCGCTGATGCACGCCGTGGCCCGCCAGGAAAGCGCCTTTAATCCAACCGTCGTGTCCCGCGCTGGCGCGCAGGGGCTCATGCAGTTGATGCCGGCCACGGCGAAACGCATCGCGCGCGAGCATGGCCTCACCTACCGTTTCTCAAAGCTCACAGAAGACCCGCGCTATAACATGCGTCTGTCGAGCCACTATTTGGACTTCTTAGCCAGCACCTTCAGCGATGCCGTGCCGCTCACAGTGGCGGGCTATAATGCGGGCGAAAATGCAGTACTGCGCTGGACGCGGGACTATGGCCTGCCAAGCGACCAAAGCATTGATGCCATCGATTGGATGGAGCGCATCCCCTACAGCGAAACGCGCAACTATGTTCAGCGGGTGCTCGAGGCTCTCGTCATCTACCAGGAAAAGCTGACACCGCAGCAAGCGCAATCCCTCCATGCCCTGTTAGGCAGCAAAGCCCGCATCGCGGGCGGACGGTAAACGAAAAAACGGCCTCCCACCGGGGCGAGTGGGAAGCCGTTCCTTATCCAGCACGATGGCTGGTCAGGGAGGGGGCAGGGATTACTGGCCGCGGCGCTCTAGAAACTGTGCGCGGCGTTTTTCCATCTCTGCGATGAATTCTGCGGACGTCACCGCGCCGCTGCCGTCAGCATCCAGCGCTGCAAAATGCTGCTCCTGGGCGGCATTGTGTTCCGCCAGCGAGATGTTGCCATCTTTGTCAGTATCGATGCGCTCTAGCCGCGCCTCACCACCTGGGCCGCGCATCTTGCCGCCGCGTTTGCCTTTGCCTTTGCGCTCGGAAAATTCTGCTTTAGCTGCAGCTTTGGCAGCTTCACGCTCTTCGGCGGTGACAAGACCATCGCCATCGGCGTCCATGCGGGCAAACCGGTCATCGCCGCGTTTGGCAAATTCTTCATAGCTCACAGCGCCGGATTGGTCCGTATCAAGGCGTTCCATCATGGCTTCAATCCGGCCTTCAGGGCCTTTGGGCGCTGCAACAGCGCTTACACTACCAGCGAAAAGGATGGCCGCGGACCCGGCCAGAGCAACTAAAAATGACTTATGCATGTGTCTTTCTCCAATCAAAGTGTTCATCAGCCTCGCTGCTGTTACGCGGCAGGAGGAAAGAACCCTTCGCTGAAACCGAAAATTATTTTCGTAAAGACTGCGCGAGCTGTTCGAGCTCGGGATCGAGAGGCGCTGGATCGGCCAAACAGAACCCATTTATCCAAGACAAGGCCTGAGAGAGAACGGCGATGCGCGCAAAGCGTTTTTGTTCCGCTGGGATGACAATCCACGGGGCATGCTGCGTGTGCGTCTTTTGCAGCATGTCCTGTGTGGCCTGCGCATAAAGGCCGCGCTTTGAGCGGTTGCGAAAGTCCTCAGCGGTAATTTTCCAGCGCTTATAGGGCACGTCAACACGGGCTAAAAACCGTTCGGCTTGTTCCTCGGGGCTCACATCTAAGAAAAACTTGATGATGCGAGAGCCATTGTCGACGAGCGTGCGCTCGAACTCGCAAATCTCTTGGTAGGCCCGCGACCACGCGGCCTCATCGCAGAACCCTTCGACCCGCTCGACCAGGACACGGCCATACCAGCTGCGGTCAAAAATCGCGATTTCGCCATCACCTGGCAGCCGTTTCCAAAACCGGTAGAGATAGTGGCGTGCGCGTTCATGCGCGTCAGGGGCTGCGATGGGCCAGACTTTATAGCCGCGCGGGTCCCAGCGGGCCGTGAGACGTTTGATTGCGCCGCCTTTGCCCGCTGCATCCCAGCCCTCAAAGACAATAATCGCGCGTCGTTTTTGCGCCATCACATGATTATGGGCTATCAGCAGCTGCTTTTGTAAGTCCTTCAGCTGGTCCTCATAGTCCTCTTTACTCACGGCACAATCGCCAGGCACACGCGCTAAATCCTCCCGCCAACCGCTTTGATAACGGTCGGACAGGATGTCTTCTAAGTCTGAGGGCATGATACGTGGCTAGCCGCCGGCGCGATGGATAGCGATACGGTCTTCAATCGCCAAATCCGCATCGATGGAGGTACCGGACAGAGGGAGGCTGAGATAGTTCCACACTTCCAAGAGCGCATCTTTCAGCGCAGCGATCAGCGCCTCATCGTGATACGGCGTCGGCGTAATGCGCAGCCTCTCGGTGCCGCGCGGCACCGTGGGATAGTTGATGGGCTGGATATAGATATCATGCTTTTCGAGCAGCCGGTCGCTGGCGGCCTTGCAGGCTGTGGGGTCAGCCACCAAGAGCGGCACAATGTGCGTTTGCGTGGGCATGACGGGGAGCCCCGCGCCTTCAAGCACATCAATTGTGCGTTTCACCTGGGCTTGCTGGGCTTCTCGCTCAGCGCTTGATGCCTTCAAGTGCTGAATGGATGCCGTCGCAGCAGCGGTCACGGCTGGCGGAAGCGCAGTGGTGAAGATAAAGCCTGGCGCGTAGGAGCGGATGGCGTCGACCAATGCGGCAGAACCGGTAATATAGCCGCCCAAAGTGCCAAAGGCCTTGGCCAGCGTCCCCTCAATCACGTCAATGCGGTGGGACAGGCCAAGCATATCCGTAATGCCGCCGCCGCGCGGGCCGTACATGCCCACAGCATGAACCTCGTCAATATAGGTCAGCGCGTTATATTGATCGGCCAGGTCAGCAATCGCTTCAATCGGCGCGATGTCCCCATCCATGGAATAGACGGATTCAAACGCAATCAGTTTTGGCCGGTCGTGCGGTTGGTCTTTCAGCAACGCTTCTAGGTGCGCCATGTCATTATGGCGGAAGAGCTTTTTCTCGCACCCGGCCCGGCGGATGCCTTCAATCATGGAGGCATGATTGAGCTCATCTGAGAAGATAATGCAGTTAGGCAGCAGCTTGCCAATTGTGGACAGCGAGGCCTCATTGGAAATAAAGCCAGAGGTGAAAACCAGCGCGGTTTCTTTTTGGTGCAAGTCCGCCAGTTCCCGCTCCAAGGAGACGAGTGGATGGCTGGTACCGCTAATATTGCGGGTACCGCCAGCGCCTGAGCCGGTGGCCTTTGCCGTATCACACAAGGCTTTCAGGACGTCTGGATGTTGGCCCATGCCCAAATAATCGTTTGAGCACCAGACGGTGACATCTTTGGCAACGCCGTCGCTGCGATAAATAGCTTTTGGGAATTCACCAACACGGCGTTCGAGGTCTGCAAAAACGCGGTAGCGCTTCTCATCCTTCAGCTGGGCAACCGCAGCATCAAAATGATGTTCGAACTTCATGGCTCTTCCCATTTGGCGGGCAGGCACTCAAGCCGGCCCTTTCTTACGTCGAGGCTATAAAGCCTTTGACGCACCAGAATAAACCTATTTTCACAATAAGTGTGATCTAGATCAGTTTCTTGCGTTTCGGCGCATCGTGCAGTGGATATAGAAACCGAGCGGTTAACCTGCCATGTGGCTCATTGCCTCGCAGCCGAGAATTTAGAGCAACACTTTAACGGCCGTCAGGTCCTTCACCCAAAACGCGGGTGCGGGTTTGCTCAAGGGCTTGATCATAGGCTTTGAGTACTGAAGACAATGCTTCACAGCCGTTCACGCATAAGCGGCGCAGGCGGTTTATATTCTTTTCCGCCTGCATCAGATCGCCCAAAGCAATGTAGTGGACTGATTGGGCTTCAAGCGCCCCGAGATTATTGGGGTCGATTTTCACCGCTGTTTGGAAATACCGCTTAGCTGATTTCGGACGCTTAAGCGCTGCCTGGGTTTTGCCGAGGCCCACATAGGCGCTCACGCTTGCCGGATCAGCAACAATGGCGGCTTCATACAGCCGGGCGGCCTCTTCTAAGTCACCGTCCTGGCTGGCTTTTTGCGCTGCAGAAACAATATCTTGCGAGAGTTGAACCGGTGGTTTTGCAGTGGCGCTTTGTGCTGCCGCAAGTCCAAGAGCCGCTACCATCCAAACCAACGTTTTCATACACGCTCCCAAGCCGAAAAATCTAAAGCTGTCGCCGCACTGTCGCGCAAAAAAAGCCGTCACAGCCATGCTTTACGGGGGACAATAGCAGCCATTCCTTAATTTTGGAAAGTGTATCAGGCATTTTTTTGACGCACCCGCTCAAAAGCGCGCGATAGTCGACGGGCTCTAAAGCAGAATCGCTCCCGCGCAGGTCCGCCATGACCGCTTCCCCTTCCTCCTGCAAAACCGAGCATGTGGCAAAGGTCAGCCGCCCGCCAGGCCGAACCAAAGCCAGGCCAGCGCGGGCGAGGCGCGCCTGCTCGGCAGAGAAGCGCGCGATATCGCTTGCCGTGTAGCGATGCCGCAAGGCGGGGTGACGGCGCCATGTGCCGCTGGAACTGCAAGGCGCGTCGACGAGCACCCAATGGGCCTTATTTGAAAGCGCCTCAATCTCAGTCGGCACTGTGCTAGGAAAGTCGCTCGGCAAGGCCAGTACCTCAATATTCTCCACGCCAGCCCTCGCAGCGCGCTCAGATAGAGCGCTCAGCCGCTTCTTGGAGATGTCGCAAGCCACAATTTTCACTTTCGGATGACGCGCGGCAATGGCGAGGGCCTTGCCCCCGGCGCCCGCACATAAATCAACCACCACAGCGCCCGGCGGCGGTGACACCATCAGGGAGCACAGCTGGCTGGCCTCATCCTGCACTTCTGCAAGGCCTTGCTGCACAACGGCTAAATCAGGGATGTCATGGACGTCAGGCAGAAACAGGCCATCAGGAGAATATGGTGTTTGTTCAGCATTGTAGCCCGCCACCTTTAACTCATTAATCAACTCACTAGGCTTGTTTGTACGCAGCGTCAGAGGTGCACGATCTTCAGGTTTTGGGATGAAGTCATGCACGTCACGGGCGTCAGCGAGTAGAGTAAAAACATCTTCGGGAACGTTTAGTTGCGCAGCTTTGGAGACATCTTGCCGCCAGTCTTTGGCATGATGCACTAGAGTGTCTTCGTCACTTGATAAGGCCGAAGGCCCATGGGGCCCGGCGCCAAATTGGCTTAGAAGATCCGTCTCAAAACACGCGCCATAGGCAATCACATGGCTGCGGGCGTTCGCCTCTAAGCAGCCACGAGACGCGAGCGCGCGGCAAACGCCCCATTGGCGCAAAATATCGAAGAGAAGCGCACGGACCGCGCGCCGATCGCCGCTACCGGCATAGCGGCGTTTGCGGAAATAGCTGCGGATCAGCGCATCAACGGGCAAACCCTTTTGCTGGTTGCTCTCATCAACCAGATCCAGCAGTTCAATGGCCGCCTGGAGGCGCGCGTCAGGCCTCATGGGAACAGACTAGCGTGTTGCGGGATAGTTGGGGCTTTCCCTGGTGATCGCAACATCATGCACATGGCTTTCGCGCAGGCCGGCATTGGTGATGCGAATGAACTGGGCGCGCTCGTGCATATCGACAATAGTCGAGGCGCCCACATAGCCCATGGCGGCACGCAAGCCCCCCACCATTTGGTGCAGCACATCTTTCACTGGGCCTTTGAAAGGCACCTGCCCTTCAATCCCCTCAGGCACCAACTTCATGGTGTCTTTGATGTCTTCCTGGAAATAACGATCCGCTGACCCGCGCGCCATGGCGCCGACCGAGCCCATGCCGCGATAGGCTTTATAGCTGCGGCCTTGATAGAGGAAGACCTCCCCTGGCGCTTCGGCCGTGCCTGCCAGCACCGAGCCCATCATGGTCGCAGACGCGCCAGCGGCAATCGCTTTGGCCACGTCGCCGGACGTGCGGATGCCGCCGTCTGCAATCACTGGCACGCCGGCCTCCCGGCACGCTGCCACGGTATTCTGCACAGCGCTGAGCTGCGGGACACCAACACCAGCCACGATGCGTGTTGTGCAGATAGACCCAGGACCGATGCCCACTTTGATGCCGTCCGCGCCCGCATCCATGAGCGCCTTGGCAGCATCCCCCGTCGCCACATTGCCTGCGATGACCTGGACTGAATTTGACTGCTGTTTAATGCGTTTCAGTGCTTCACTCACGCGTTTGGAATGGCCATGGGCCGTGTCGAGAATGAGGACATCGGCTTCCGCATCCACCAACGCTTCCGAGCGGGCAAATCCATCGTCGCCAACCGTGGTGGCAGCGGCAACACGCAAACGGCCAACACTGTCTTTGGTGGCATCGGGATAAGCCACGGCCTTCTCAATATCTTTGACGGTAATCAGCCCGATGCAGCGATAAGCCTCGTCAACGACGATGAGTTTCTCAATGCGCCGTTGGTGCAAAATCCGGCGCGCTTCTTCTTGGCTAACGCCCGCCGTCACAGTCGCGAGGTTGTCACGCGTCATCAATTCTTTAACAGGCTGATCGAGCTGCTCAGCAAAGCGCACATCGCGGTTCGTTAAAATTCCGATGAGACGGCCTGGCAACCCGCTGCCACCATTCTCAACCACCGGAATCCCGGAGATCTTATGCCGCGTCATGAGCTCAAGAGCCTCACGCAGCGTTTGATCCGGCCCCATCGTCACGGGATTGACAACCATGCCGGCCTCAAAGCGCTTGACCTGGCGGACCATCTCCACCTGTTCTTCCACATCATTATTGCGGTGGAGAACGCCAATGCCGCCTGATTGCGCCATCACAATGGCCATATCCGCCTCGGTCACGGTGTCCATCGCGGCGGAGAGCAGCGGAATGTTCAAGCTGATCGACTTGGTAATCTGCGTCGCCATGTTTGTCTGCGCTGGCAGGACATCTGACTCGCCAGGAATGAGCAGGACATCGTCAAATGTCAGTCCAAGGGGCAGGTCAGCTTTAAAATCCATGAGGGGCAATCTTTCACGTGAAGGGCGTTTGATTGCAGCGCCTTATGGCATGCTCCCTTGCCGAAGGGAAGCGTAGATATGTGACTTTGCTAGAGCGGATTGCCGCGGAAACCCAAAGCCACCACAAACCATTCAGATGAGTCCGCCCGTGAGCTTGGCGGCTTGACGTGCTTGATGGTCTTAAACACCTTACGCATTTGGCTCAGCAACTCATGGTCCGTCCCACCGCGCTGGACTTTGGCGACGAAGTTGCCGCCCTCGCGCAGCGTATCGCAAGCGAAGAGAAAAGCTGCTTCGCACAGGGCCATAGTGCGCAAGGCGTCGGTGGACTTATGGCCGGTAGTGAACGGTGCTAAATCAGATAGCACCAAGTCCACCGGGCCGCCGAGCATGGCTTTGACGACATCGTCCGCGCCTGGGTTCATGAAATCCATTTGCTTGAAAGTGACGCCGGCGATTGGCTCGATGTCCTGCAGGTCAATGGCGACCAAATCCACGCCTTTGATATTGGCAGCGATATATTCCGACCACCCGCCAGGCGCAGCACCTAAGTCCACAATGCGTTTTGCGCCCTTCAGCAGGCCGAACTCTTCATCCAGGTCAATGAGCTTGAAGGTTGCCCGCGAGCGATATCCGACCCGTTTGGCCTCGGCAACATAGGGGTCATTGAGCTGGCGTTCCAGCCAGCGGGTTGAGGAAAGCTTGCGCCCGCGCGCGGTTTTGACGCGCACTTTCAGGCCGCGGTTTCGGCCCGCGACGTTGGTGGTGGTCTTTTTTTTCGGCATCGCCCTAGCGCTGCATTTGCGTCATCAAGGTGCGCAAAATGCCTTCGCGGATGCCGCGGTCTGCCACGCGGAGCTGGTCGACCGGCCAATGGGCAAGGATGGCATCGAGAATGGCGCATCCGGCCACCACCAAATCTGCGCGTTCTTCGCCAATGCACGGCCAGCTGGCGCGCTCTTCAATGGTCAGCTCGGCAAGTTGGCGAGAAATGCGCTGGGTTTGGCCGCAATCCAGCCAGGAGCCGTCCACCACATTGCGGTCATAGCGCTCCAAGCCCAATTGTACGCTGGCCAAAGTCGTGACCGTGCCCGATGTGCCAAGCAGCTGGAAGTGCTCTTGGTCTTTGCCTAAGTCAGGCGGGCACTGCTCCCTGAACGTGCCTAAAGCCGCTTTCACTTGGGCCACCATATCGTCATAGATAGCGCAGCCCACGGCGCCGGTGCCATAAGCCTCAGACAAATTCACGACGCCATAGGGCAAGCTGACCCAAGCGCCGATGGTCACCTCGCCAGTCTCTGCTTGGCGCACATGAATAACCTCGGTGCTGCCGCCGCCGATGTCAAAAACGATGGCATCGGCCACACGTTTGCGCAGCAGTGTTTGGCAGCCCAAGACAGCCAGCCGCGCTTCCTCAGCGGGCGAGATGATATCGAGTGCAAGACCTGTCTCGTCATAGACGCGTTCAACAAAATCGCTGCAGTTCGCCGCGACGCGGCATGCCTGGGTGGCCACGTGCCGAGATAAACTCACGCGGCGGCGCGCGATTTTGCCCGCACATATTTTCAGCGCCTCAACCGTGCGCTCGATGGCATCTTCTGAAAGGCGGCCTGTTTCGACAACGCCTTCACCTAAGCGGACCACGCGGGAAAAGGCATCAATCACGCGGAAACCATCGCCGCTGGGTTTGGCGATCAGCAAACGGCAGTTGTTAGTTCCGAGATCAAGGGCGGAATAGAGTGGCTGCCCACGCGAGCGGCCGCGGGAATATCTGCCAGGACCAGAGCGCGCCTTCGAGCGCGGCGCGGCGGCAGACGGATTATGTGCGTCCAAAGACACGGACATGACAAAGTAAGCCTTATACTTGCTTTTTATGAGGCCACGACGTCTGTTGTCTGGCCCGGACTTACAGTCACTGTAACACAGGATTCACAGTTTGCAATCGCCGCTAGCCAGCCATTGCTTTGTTGATATGGGCAATGAGATGGGCCGTTGATGCGTCTGCATTGCTGGGCTCTGCCGCCTCTGCGCCGATAGACCCTTCAAGCGCTTTGGCCATCTCCTTGCCAAGCTCAACGCCCATTTGGTCAAAAGGATTGATGCCCAGCAACACCGCCAGCGTGAAGACCCGGTGCTCATAAAAAGCAATCAAAGCGCCCAAGGCTGCAGGCGTCAGCTCTTTGAGCAAAATGGTCGTGGAAGGGCGATTGCCCGGGAAGGATTTTGCAATGGCAACGCGGTCGCCAGCTTGAATGCACAGCTTTTCAGCAGCCTGCTCAGGCGTGCGGCCCTCCATCAGCGCAGCGCTCTGCGCGAGGCAATTGGAAAGCAGCAAACGGTGATGATACGCCTCGCCATGCGCAGGGCGCGCGCAGGCGATGAACTCTGTGGGCACCAGATGCTGGCCCTGATGCAACAGCTGGAAAACCGCGTGCTGGGCATCCGTCCCCACCCCGCCCCAGACGACAGGGCTGGAGACGACATCGAGCGGCGCGCCGCTGGCGGTCACATGCTTGCCGTTACTCTCCGTCTCCAGCTGCTGCAGATAAGATGGCAGCAGCGCCAAGCGCTGGTCATAAGCGAAAGTGGCACGGCTTTGAGCGCCGAGGGCGTTGGCATAGACCAAATCCATAAGGGCTGCCAAAGCTGGCACATTTTGTGCGAAATCAGCAGTTTTGAAGTGCGCATCCATCGCGCTTGCGCCGCTTAGAAAATCTTCAAAGGCGCCCAGGCCATAGGCCAGCACTGCCGAAACGCTGACGGCTGACCAGATGGAATAGCGCCCGCCCACTGCTTCTGGAAAGGCGAGGATTTGCTCTGGCGGCAAGCCAAAGGACTGCGCCTTGTCAGGCGATGCTGTCACCGCGACCATCTGGAGCCTTGGGTTTGCAACGCCGCCGGCTTTCATCCAGGCTTCAACCGTCGCTGCGTTGGTGAGCGTTTCCGCCGTCGTAAAGGACTTGGAGGCAAGCACCACCAATGTACGCGCCGGGTTACATGTGGCGAGCACGGGCATCAAGGCAGCGGCATCAATATTGGCAACCACATGCGCCTCAAGCGTGCACGGTAAGCCCATCCCCGCCAGAGCCTCCAACAACATCTGCGGGCCAAGGGCTGAGCCGCCGATGCCAAGATGGATAAGCGAGGTATAGCGCTCTCCTTCAGGTGAGAGCACCTCGCCCGCCTCAAACTGTTTTGCAAAGCGCGCTAAATCGGCATGCGCATCGCGCACCTCTTGGGCAAGGGCAGCGCTCTCCAGCCACTCAGCGCCCTCGCCGCGCAAGGCCGTGTGGATGGCAGGCCGGTTTTCACTGGTGTTGACGATACCGCCAGAGAGGAGGCGCGCGCGCTGCGCGTTAAAGCCAGCGGCGTCTGCAACGTCAGCGCCTGCCGTGAGGACATCGGCGGTGATATGCAGCTTTGAAAAATCAAACAAAAGACCCGCGGCCTTAAACGCAAAATCGTGCGCCCGGGTGTCGCTGGCTGCAAAAAGCGCCTGCAAACCAGCGTCATACGCCTGCTCCGCGCCTGCTTTGAGCGCTGACATTTCAGAAGTCGTCATGGTCTCCAACCCTTTCACAGCGACCCCAGTGCTTTACGCAGGAAATCACGGCGCTACAAAGGAAAATGCAAAAACCTTATGGTGACATGTGAGCATAGCGACACAGCCGACCCCAGCGCCAAGTGGGCCCCGCGCCAGCCAAAACATTGGGCTCGTTCTGGGCATTCTGGTGAGCGCCGGCATGCTGCTGCTTGGCCCGCCGCAGGGCCTCCAGCAGGCAGGCTGGACAGTTGCCGCTTTGGCGGCCCTCATGGCGATTTGGTGGGTGACAGAGGCTGTGCCCATCCCAGTGACGTCGCTCCTGCCGATGGTGGTGCTGCCCCTGGGCGACATATCGAGCATCAAGACCGCTGCCGCGCCGTATGCGAGCCCCATTGTCATGCTGCTCATGGGCGGGTTCATCATTGCCAAGTCGATTGAACGTTGGGGCCTGCATGAACGCATAGCGCTGACAATCGTTGTGCGCTTCAGCGCCAATCCAAACGCGCTTGTGGGCGGGTTCATGCTGGCATCCGCATTCCTCAGCATGTGGATTTCGAATTCTGCCACCACAATCATGCTCACGCCGATTGCTCTGTCAGTGGCCACAGCCGTGCTTGGCCAGCGCGATGTCAGCGGCGCGCCTTTAACGCTCGCGCTGCTTTTAGGCCTGGCATATTCCGCCTCCATTGGCGGGCTAGGAACGCCTGTGGGCACCCCCACCAATCTCATTGTCATTGGCTATCTGATGGACCAGACCGGACAGGAAATCAGCTTCTCACAGTGGATGCTCCTCGGCGTGCCGGCTGTCATCATCATGCTGCCAGCGGCATGGTTCGTGCTCACGCGGTTGGCCTTTCGCTTGCAAAAGCTAGAAACCGACAAAGGCGCTGAGACCTTGCAAAGCCGGTTGGAAGCGCTGGGGCCGACAACCACACCCGAGCGGCGCGTGATGATAGCATTTCTCTTCATCGCCATGGCCTGGATTTTAAGGAAACCTCTCAACGGTCTCACCATCGGCGACATGAGCCCATTTGCCGGTATCTCTGACCCACTCATCGCCATTGCTGGGGCGATCATCTTCTTCCTCATCCCGTCTGGCGACGCGGCCGCTCAACGCAGCCGCCTGCTGGATTGGGACACGGCCCAAAACATTCCCTGGGGCGTGATTTTGCTGTTCGGCGGGGGCCTGTCGCTTGCAGGCGCCATGACCAGCAGCGGCCTGGCCGCTTGGCTTGGGGATCAGATGGCATTGCTCACGACGCTGCCCACAATCCTCATTATTTTGGCGCTGACCGCATTCGTGATTTTTGCGA
>JBCCDR010000009.1:0-18705 GCA_039030675.1 Pseudomonadota bacterium
CACACCCACCAGGGCCACGGCGAACAACGGATCGCCGATGTAAGCCGGAAGGCCCACTACGATCGATCTGACAGGCTTTTTACAGCATCGGAGCTTAGACTGACTCACGCGTAGGGCAATGATGGCGTTGGTAGTAGCAGGGGAAGAAGTTGGGCAGAGCCCGCTCTATGGATGTCGCCTCTTTCCCGGCGCAAGCGCGGGCAAAGTGCCCGGTGAACTCGCAGGCGAAGTGGACGGGCTCCGCCTCTGGAGGCTGGTACGGCAGCAGGATGTTGCCTTCAATGGCTCCCATCACTTATCGCTTCTCACAGCCTCCCGTCTGGTCTATGGGTACTACCGAAACAGAGGCCGGCAAAGACTCCAAGTTCACAGAGTTTGACGGTGCGCAATGTAACCAAGTCCAGGCCGCGGCCTTCACTCCGGCCTTCATCGGCGACCAATGCATCGCCAGTATTGACGGCCAAAGCACCGCCTTTGCGCCTGATTTTTCAGGGTCGACGGGCTTCAATCTGGTTTTGCCCATTACCAATAACCTGGAGTTCATCTCCAGTGGCCGGGTGACCTACACGACAGAATACCAGTGGGGCCAAAACCCAGATCCTGAAGAAATTCAAGGCAGTTTTGCCAAAATTGACCTGCGTGCCGGCATTTCTTGCAACAATGGGCAATGGGAAGTCGCCTTCGTTGGCAAAAACCTGACTGACCAATTGACCTTCCGCTTCAACGGCGAGCTCCCTGGAAGTTCAGGGCGGTTCATTCAAGCGGACCGGAACCGAGAGCTCGGGATCCAAGCACGCTTTCAATACTGAGGGGCGGACGTAAACGGGGCGGCTTCATAAGCCGCCCCGTTTTTGCCTCTGACATACAAAGGATCCCTTGATGCGTTTTCTTCCCTTTTGCATAGGCCTTTTGCTTCTGGCGGGATGTGGTGACACGGACGGTGAGGCACCGGCTGCACTGCAAGATGAAAAACAGCCCAATTTTCTCATCGTTGTCGCGGATGATTTAGGCTGGTCCGACATCGGCGCGTTGGGGAGCGAAATTAAGACGCCGACCTTGGACGCGCTGGCCGGCCGCGGTCTTGTGATGACCAGCTTTTATGTGGCGCCCACCTGCTCGCCCACACGGTCCATGTTGATGACCGGTGTAGACAATCATGCCGCAGGCGTGGGCTCCATGTCTGGCATACAAGCGCCCAACCAAACCACACGCAACTATGCAGCGCAGCTGCACGGCGACGTGGTGACGATTGCTGAAGCGCTGAAAACCCAAGGCTATAGACCATGATGTCCGGCAAGTGGCATTTGGCTGTGGAGGAAAGCCAGCGCCCGCACAATCGCGGCTTTGATCAATCCTTCGCGCTGATGCCGGGCGGCGGCAGCCATTTTGCGGACCGCAAATCACTCTCCCCAACGGAAATTCCAGAATATTATGAAAACGGCGACCTGGTGGAAGAGCTACCTGCCGATTTCTATTCTTCCATCAATTACACCGAGAAGATGCTGGACTATCTGAAGGGCCGCGATGCAGGCGCGCCTTTCTTAGCGTATCTCGCTTATACAGCGCCGCATGACCCTCTGCAGGTGCCCGATGCGTGGCTGGACCGCTATGACGGCGCCTATGACGCTGGCCCGCTTGCAACGCAGCAAGCGCGGCTGAAGCGGCTGCAGGACAAAGGCATCACGGGGCCCGACGCAGCGCTGTGGCAGATGCCGAACTTCCCGCCCTTTTTGCCGCTGCATGCCGCGCCTTGGCCAGCCCGCAGTGAAGACCAAAAAGCGCGCGATACGCGGCCCATGGAAATCTATGCGTCCATGGTGGAGCTGATGGACCAACAGCTCGGCCGGGTCATCCAATATTTGGAGGACGCTGGGGAGCTGGAGAACACCTATATTGTCTTCTTCTCAGACAATGGCGCCAGCGCCGTTGCACCGCTGGTGTACCCTGGCAACACCAAAGAGTGGCTGAACGCCAATTGGGACCGCTCCATGGAAAACGCCGGCAAAGCGGGGACTTTTACCGTGATGGGCCGGGAATGGGCCAATGCGTCCAACACACCCTGGCGGCAGTTTAAAGGCAGCGTCGGCGATGGCGGCATCCGCTCGCCCATGATTGTTGCAGGCCCCGAGGTCACAAAAGACGCAACCACTGGCGCGCTTGGACATGTGATGGATATCGCGCCAAGCCTGTATGAGCTGGCTGGCATCGACGCGGCAAACGCTGAGGTCTTTGCAGGCAAGCTGCCCTTACAAGGCGTCTCCCTGCTACCAGTGTGGCGCGGCGGCGAGGAAAGCCCGCGCGCGGGCTTTGCAACCGAACTTTTCAACGGCAAAGCCGTGCGAGACGGAAGATGGAAAGCCGTGTTCGCCCCCCGCCCCCAAGGCAGCGGCCAATGGGAGCTGTATGACATGGCCAGCGATCCGGGCGAGACGAAAAACGTTGCGGCGCAGAACGGCGATGTTCTTGAGGGCCTGATTGCGCAGTATGCGCGCTATGCGGAAACAAACGGCGTCATACCCCCTGTGCCGCAGCCCTCTCCGTCATTGCGGGCGCTCTATCCGCACCCTTGCGATGACGCATGCGAAGCCAGTTTTGTGAAATTCATGGACATGGTCCGCAAGGGACCGCCGCCACCTAAACCCACGCAGCCTGGACGTTAGACATGCCACTTCTCGATAAGCAAGACATTCGCACCACCGAGGTTTTTGAGTGGAAAGGCCTGCATTTGCTGCATTTCGCAGGGTCATCATGCTCACAAAAGACGCGCATCTTCTTGAATTTAAAGGGGATAGACTGGCATTCCCGGCATGTGGACCTCACCCAAGGCGAGAACCATAGTGACTGGTATTTGGGCATCAATCCACGCGGGCTAGTGCCGGTGCTTGTGGATGACGGCACAGTCATTATCGAGAGCAATGACATTCTACTCTACCTGGAAGATAAATACCCAAACCCAAAGCTTATTCCGTCTGAAAAAAGCGCAGAGGCGCAGGCACTGCTAAAGGCAGAGGATGATCTGCATCTGGATTTGCGCGCGATCTCCATGCGGTATCTGTTCGGGCCCATGGCCGTGCGCAGCGAGGCGCAGCTTGAAAAATTCGCGTCGGCAGAAACGGGGACAGTCGGCGGCGCGCCCGATACCCACAAGGCGGTGGAGCTAAAATTTCACCGCGAGGCAGCTGCCAACGGCGGGATAACAGACACACAGATTCAAACCGCCGCAACACGGTTCCAAAGCGCCTTTGATGATTTTGATGCGCGCCTGTCACAGCACCCGTATCTGCTCGGCGATAACCTGTCCGTCATTGACATCGCTTGGTATATTTATGCCATTCGCCTGGTGCATTCCAGCTACCCGCTCCACCGGCTTCATCCACATGTGGCCACGTGGTTTGACGGCCTGGACGCGCGCCCTGAGTTCAAGCGCGAAGTACAAGTCCCGCCGCCCATGATGGCGGCACGTGATGCGCTGCACGCGCAGCAAAAACAGGAAGGCACAACGCT
This sequence comes from Pseudomonadota bacterium, assembly GCA_039030675.1. Classification (GTDB taxonomy): domain Bacteria; phylum Pseudomonadota; class Alphaproteobacteria; order Sphingomonadales; family CAKZYD01; genus CAKZYD01. Next base: position 3,505 of record JBCCDR010000009.1, read on the forward strand.
CGAACAGGTAGCCGGCCTATAGCGCAAATAGCCAATTGGATAGCCGCACATGAACAAGGTTTTCATTGCCGGGGGAACCGGCATGTTGGGCGCCGCAACCGCGCGCGCCTTTGCCGCAGCAGGAACCGAGGTTGTCGTCTCCAGCCGCAAAGACACCGATGACGTCGGCGCTGCGCTGATGGCAGAATCTGACCTGATTAGCATTGCAAAGGTCGACCTTCTGGACCCGGCAAGCGTAACCGCGTTGTTTGCCGCGCATGACTTCACGGGCATGGTCATGGTGGTCCATACGCACCAATACGCACAGACGCGCGATAAGAATAATGAGATTTACCCCATCACGCTCAACTGTTTAGAAACAGCGCGTAAGTCCGGGGTGAAACGTGTCGTCTTTGGCGGCTCCATGGCTGTCTATGGCGGCCTAATGCCGCCGCTGACGGAAGATGTCGCTTTCCCGCCCGAAGTCGCAGCGGCCTCGCCTGCCGAAGAGCAGCTGATGCTCAAATTTGAAGTCGCCACCAAGCGCGCGGTTGAAATCATGGTGCTCGATTATGGGCAGGACTTTCAAATGGGCCTGTCCGTACCGCCGGGCACTGAAAAGCCAGAACCGCATGAACTGGAGGTCGTGGTCCTGCGCGCACCCATGATGTTTGGCCCAGGCTATCAAGCCCTGGGCAGCCCTATGGGCGTTGCAGCCCATGTGGCAGCCGGGCGCATTGCACGCTTTACAGACTATCTTGGCTATGGCGGCGCGCCGATGGCGCAGTTTTGGGCGGGGCTTGCCGCCATGCCCACCAATTATGTGAAAGACAATGCCGCCTGCATTCGCATCGCCATGGACGCGCCCACGCTCAAGCGCCGCATCTACAATATCGACAGCGGTTTCTCTCGTAGCCCGCGCGACCAATTGGCCGCGCTCTTATCTGTCGCGCCGCACTGCGCCGATACCATTGGCTTGAGGCCTGAAGACCTTCCAAACGCCGCCTTTGACATCGGCTATACTGGCACACGCTTTACTGAGGATTTCGGCTGGACCTCGCCATATACGCTGGAATCAGCCCTTGATGACTATGTGAAGTGGCTCAAAGACAATCCGTATTGAGCCTTTCTTGCGCGCGTCATATCGGCCCGCATCCGTTAACACGGGCATTCCGACTAATCGTTTGCAGTCCACCCTGACGGCGCCGTCAATACATCCACAAGCGCTGCGGCCTGCGCATCAATCATTGCTTCGGAGAAAGCATCCTTTCCGGTCAGCAGCTTAAATTCCGCAGACATGGAAAAAACCGCGCCGCTAGAGGTGAGGAAATAATAGAAGGTCTCAATGGGAATATTAGGGACAGCCTTGCTCTTTCGCGCTTGGCGGAAAAGGCCGCCAATCAGCGCGTAGAAGTCACGGACATAGTGCTCCACAAGCCACTCCAAGCGCCATCCCTGCACGCGGCCCTCATCAAACATGATGCGCGCGATCTCAGGGGTCTGGGCGCTGGCGCGGACATAGCGCCGGACGACGAACCGGATGCGCTCGCGCGGATCAATATCCTGGGATTGATCGATGGCCGGGGCCATCACCGCTTGCATACGGCCATGCAACACCACCATGCAGGCCTTCCAAAACTCTTCCTTGCCGCCGAAATGGTAGGTCATCAGATTACGCTGAACACCCGCGCGCGCTTCAATCTGCCGTGTGCTGGTTGCGTCATAGCCTTGCTCAGAAAACAAGGCGATCCCGGCTTCTATAAGAGCATCTTGGGTTCTCTCTGCTTTTCCCTTTCCGTCGTCACCGACGGCGAAAGCCGGTTGTGATGTCACAGCGCCTCTCTTCCCCACAAAGCCCATCTCTTGAATTTGACAACTGTCATAAAATGAATTATCGATTTTGACAAGTGTCAAATTTTTCTTCTATTTACGGGGGAGGGAAAGAGAATGAACCCACCAGGCGTCGTTCCATTGGTTCCGAAATCGGCGAAGGACCGCGGCAAGATTGCGCCGGCAAAGCTCGCCCATGTGGCGCTGCGCACGTCAAACTATGAGCAGATGATCGCGTGGTATTGCACGGTGCTGGAAGCTGAGATCGTGCTTGGCTCGCCCATGGCCTCTTTCCTCACCTATGACGATGAGCATCACCGGCTTGCCATTTTGAACATGCCTGGGCTTGAAGCGCAGGATCGCAGCAAAGCCGGCGTAGAGCACATGTCTTTTACCTACGAAACGCTGGATGATCTGTTCGATACCTATGAACGCTTAGAGGCTGCGGGGATTAAGCCGTTTTGGACCATCAATCATGGCGGAACACTCTCGCTTTACTACCATGACCCAGACGGAACCCAAGTTGAGCTGCAAGTGGACGTGTTCGACACCAATGAAGCCTTGGCGGAATGGTTTCAGAACAGCGACTTTGCCATCAACCCTGTTGGCGTAAAGGTTGATGTGCCAGACCTGATCGCCCGATATCGTGCAGGCGAAGAGCGCGCATCCCTGCTCGAACGGCCCAAAATCGACCCCAGCCAGATCATGGCACAAATGCCCATGCCAGGGTGAGGCACCTGGAGACGATCCCACCAGAAATGCACCTTAAGAAGAAGCGTTAGATGCTTGCCTTCAGGCTATGGGAGGCCGCGAGCGGATGCCATCCACCAAGAGGTTCGCGACCATGTCTGCATGGCGGTCAATCGCGGCCTGCGTATCCAACGCTTCACCCTCAAAATGGGCCGCGAGCGCTGGCGCACAAAATGGGATTGTGCCGCCAAACGTAATGAGGAAGAAAAGCGTGCGGCTGTCTGGTGGCTCCACGCCAGAGCCTTCCCCAAGCTGATCGACAGCATGCACCCAGGCTTTACCGGCCGGATCGAGATATTTGCTCAGCAGATAGTCCAGCCGTTCGCCGCCCTCGGCGCCCTCATCCAGGAGAATCTTGATGCAGCCTGGAAAACGGGCCGAGAGTTTCACCGAAATGCGGATAAAGTCTCGCGCCGCTTCTGCGGGCGGCTGCGCGGTATCTCCAACCGGCGCGAGGGATATCATTTTATCTCGCAGCGCCCGGAAATAGACGTCAACACACGCTTCCCACAAATCACGTTTAGAGCCGAAATAGTGGTGCACAAGCCCATGGCTGACGTTAAGCGTGCGCGTGAGCGCCCGAATGGACATGGCATCAAAGCCTGAGGCAGCAAACGCATTAATTGCTGCATCCAAGATTTCCTCACGCGACACAGCCGCCTCATGGGTTTGAGGACGGCCGCGCCGACGCGGTGGCTGCTGTTGTTTCGCATTCAAACCTGATTGCTCCCCCGCTGCGGGGGATATAGCAGGTTGAACCGTCAAGTGAACCACCGCTTTTTCTACGCGAGGAAGCCTTGCTCGCGCGTCCACATGAGCGGGAATTCCTTGCAAGCAATATAGTCGCCATCCTTCAGCTCTGCACTTTTAGGCGAATCCGGAGGTGTCCCTGGACGCTCGAGATAGCGGATGTCATCGCCCAGATAGCGCAGCGTCATCGCGCGCCGCTGCCGGGTCGGGCTCGTATTGCCCGTGGATCCGTGCCAGGTGCGCACGTGATGCACGATGATGTCTCCCGGCTCTGCCGGATAATAGACAACGTTAAATTCGCTTTCATTGCCCTCCACATCGGGCAATGGCTTACCGTCCGATCCCGGGAACGCCGTTTGGGTGATGAACATGTTGGGCTGATAAAGATCGCCCTTATGGGAGCCGTGCGCGTAGCCCATCATCCCATTTTCTTTGTCCACCTTTTCCATCGGCATCCAGAACGTGCAGCACTGATCACCTTCAAGGTGGAAATAGGTCGCGTCTTGATGGAAGGCCGTGCGTTGGCCGGAGTTCGGTTGTTTCCAAAACAGCTGATCTCCATAAAAGCAAATCTGCTTTGACCCCATGAGCTGCGCTGCGATTTGGCCAAACGGGCCTTGTTGACCAAGCTGGTTCAAAGCCGGGTAATTGTAGCAATTAAAGCTGCCCGCAGCGAATTTACCTTTTGACTTTGACGCGGCTGCTTTTTGCTCTTCATTCAAGATTTTAAGGCCCTGAGCTTCCAAGCTCGGCGCAATATCGGAAAAAGACTGGCTTGCGAGTCCATTCGCTGGGCGGTCCATCACCTCCATGAAAACCTTTTCCATGTGGCTGACAACTTCAGTGTCCAAGATACCGCGCAAATGGACAACGCCGTTCTCTTTATACGTGCTGATTTCTTCTGGCGTGATTGGCCTTAGCTGGCCTGCTGCTAATGCTGCAAAAGACATAATTCCCTCCCCAAATTGCGAAAGCATAAATAATTAGCCGCATGACTAATTAAGGATTTAATTAGCTGAGTGTCTAATAAAATGCAAGATGCTTTTTTTGAGGCCGATTTTGGCCGGTCACGTCATGCTTCATCGAGTGAGGCGTTTGGCTAAGCGCCGGCGGTCTTTCGGCCCGTCATCCAGACCCAGAACGTCAGCACGATGGCACTGCCAGACACAAAGGTCATGAGTGTGCCGGGGACGAAGTTCACGTGGCCAGGTATATCCAGAAAGATGAAATAGCCCACATCTGCCAGGCCACCGACCATGGCGGTTACCCAAATGGCTGTCATGCTTTTGCGCCAAATGAAGATGGCCCCAATGAGCGTGGCAAGGCCGAACCATGCCAAATTCCACCCATGCTGATGCAGGACGCCGCCAACCGCAGGCGCATAGGCCGCTTGCAAGGTCGCCGGGTCTACCGCATCGGCGATGGCTTGAAACCCGCCAGAGGCATCACTGGAGAGGACAATGACGCCGGCCAGCACATGGACGGCGCCCCAGATAACCCAAAGAACGGACGCTATTTTTAACATCACGGCATGTGTTCCACTCATAGTCCTAAGCTCGGCTTCCACAGTCTATGGTCTAGTGCGCGGCTTTGCGGCCAATAATTTTGCGCATGATTTCTGGTGTGCCGCCGCCCACCATCGGGAAATAGCTGTCACGCAGATAGCGCTGCACAGGGTACTCGTTCATCAGGCCCCATCCGCCGTAAATCGTCACCGCGTCATGGCACACCTCACGACCCTTTTCGCTCGCAACCAGCTTCGCGAGAGCAGCTTCTGTCGTGATGTCCTCGCCGCGGTCCGCCATTTGAGCGGCATGGTAGGTGTGCATCGCTGCCGTTTGAATATTGGCGTACATGTCGACCAAGCGGAACTCCAGCGCTTGGAATTTGGCTATCTGCTGGCCAAATTGTTCGCGCTCCTGGGCATATTGCCGGGCCGCATCATAGGCCGCGCGGGCATTGCCGACGGCCAGTGCAGCAGTAAAAATACGGTCAACCGTTAGGGATCGATAAGCATTTCGGAAGCCGTTGCCGGTCTCGCTCGACAGCATGTGATTGTCCGGAACAAACATATCGTCAAAGGACAGCGCTGCGGTATCGGACGAGCGCACAGACATCTTGTCGAGCTTCTGACTGACCGAAAAGCCGTCAAAATCCGTATCGATGACAAACAGTTCGAGGCCTTTCGCGCCCAGCGATAAATCGGTTGATGCGACAATGGTGATGAAGTCAGCGACGGTACCGTTGGAGGTAAAGACTTTCGAGCCATTGATGACCCAGCCGCCATCCACTTTGGTCGCCTTGGTGCGCAGCGAGGCAGCATCAGACCCGGCATTTGGCTCTGTTATGGCAAAGGCGCAGATTTTATCGCCTTTGATGGCCGGCTCCATATACTCCTTCTTCAGGTGGTCATTGCCCCATTCATAAATGGTGTGTGTGGCAGTCGAGCCTTGCATGCAAATCCAAGCGGCAAAGCCGAGGGAGCCGCGGGCAATCTCCTCATTGAGGATGGAAAAACACAGGTTGGGGTTTTCAAGCCCGATGCCGCCGGCCTCTTCCGGATACATGGTTCCGATATAGCCAAGGTCGCCAAGCTCTTTGGCGAGCTCGCGCGGGAATTCGCCAGCAACGTCAATTTCTTCGGCCACGGGAATGAGGCGGTTATCCACCCACTTGGCAATATACTCGCGGAATTCTTCTGCTTCTTGAATATGCGTTTGCATAGCGTCCCCCAATATAGCTGCGTCCTAAGACTTCTGGACCTTGTTCATTTTCAGTTCGAGAAATTCACGCAGGCGCTTCTTCGCGTCCCCATCGTTCTCAGCAATGGCGGCCATCAGCATCTCCGTGAAGAGACCGGAATTGGCATCATTGTCAGCAATGCGTGGCAGGGCTTGGATGATGGCGTAGTTCGACAATTTGGAATTGCCGGCCACCTTTTGGGCCAAGGCAATGGCCTTGTCGGTCCCTTCCCCATCTTCAACCAGATATTGCGTCAAATGGAGGTGATGATAGGCCTCTTCCGCGCTATAAACCCGGCCTGACAACATCATGTCCATGACGGCTGACACGCCAATCAGACGCGGCAGCCGCACCGAGCCGCCGGAGCCTAAAAAGATGCCGCGAGTCCCCTCAGGAAGCGCGAAAAAGGCGGATTTTTCTGCTACGCGGATATGAGACGCGGCGGCAATTTCCAGCCCGCCCCCGACGACTGCGCCATGTAGCACAGATATGACGGGCACCTTGCAATACTGAATGGTGTTGTTGAGCCCCTGCCCCATCATCGAGGTGTTGAAATCAACGCCGACTGGCTCTTTGAGCTCATTCAAATCAAGCCCTGCGCAGAAGTGTTCGCCCTCCCCGCGCACAACGATCGCCAGCACATCGTCAGGAACGTTGCCGAAGAACGCCTGCAAACCCTGGACGAGCTCATCGGACAAGGCGTTGCGCTTTTCGGGCCGGTTCAGCGATAGGATGGCAATGCTGTCCTGCCGCTCGACAGTCAGGCAGCTTGGCAAAGCGACGGGCCAAAGAGTGGTCATGATTGTTCCCCCAAAACCGCGCTTGGACGCGCGTTATCAGCCTGGCCTTGCACGCCAAGCACGGCAATGAGCTGGGCGTCACGCCAGCTGGCCCAGTCTTCAAAATCCGCGTCGCCGGCAAGGTCATCTGCCGCGGACCCCAGGTCTTCTTTCAGCTCTTCTGTCAGCGCGATATCATCGCCGGGCGACCACCATTGCTGCATGGCTTGACCCGCATGGTCGAGAATACCGCGCATACCGCCGGGCCCACCTGCGAGCGCAACGGTCTGCAAGCCGCCCATCAGCAGCCAGCGTGGCGCAAGGCCAAACCGGACGGCGGCATCAATGTCTTGCGGCGTGGCAACACCATCTTTCAAACAGCGAATGGCTTCACGCACCAAGGCAAATTGCAGGCGATTGACCATATGGCCGGATTGTTCGCGCGAGACCGTCACAGGCGTTTTTCCCAGCGACCGCGCGAAGGCAAGCGTGCGCGCGGCAGCCTCCTCGGAGGTCTGTTTGCCGGGCACAATTTCAACCAGCGGGATGAGGTGAGACGGGTTAAACGGATGCATCACAAGCATGCGCTCTGGATGGCGGCACACACTTTGGATATCGCTGGCGGCGATCCCGCCCGCACTGGACAGCAGCAGGGCATCGGGCGGCGCTGCCGCATCTGCCCGCGCGAACACGTCTCTTTTGAGCGCTAAATCTTCAGGCACGTTTTCAATGACGACGCTGCAGCCGCGCACTGCTTCTTCAACCGATGGCGCAAAGGACAGAGCCTCAAAAGGAGGCTGATCGCCATCAGCCAACCCCAATTGCGCCAGCGAGGGCCAGCACCCGCTGATGAGCGCATGGGCCGTACTTTGCGCGCCCTCGCCAGGGTCATAGGCGTTCACTTGGAAGCCTTTTGCAAGCAGCAGCGCAGCCCAGCCAGAACCGACGGACCCCATGCCAATGATGGCAACACGGCTGCTGGCGGTCGCGCTCATTATTTTAGGTTGATCGCATAGTCAAAAGCAGGGCGCGCAGCGATGCGGGCGACATACCCCTTCAAATTGGGCATATCATCGCCGAACGGGACGGACAGATTGGCCATAAACGACGCATGCCCCAGCATGATGTCAGCGCCGGAAAAATCGCCGACGATATAGTCTTTGCCCTCAAGCGCGGCTTCAACGGGCATTATAGCCTTGCCAAGCAGTTTCAGCGCTTTGCCCAAAGCAGCTTCACTGCGCCGCTCTGGCGGGAGCAGAACCGTCTGGACCACGATCTCATTGATCGGCGGCATGATCATGCCTTCCACATAGTGGAACCACTGCAGGTAATAGGGAAAGGCGGGCGCATCGACGCTTGGCTTGAGGCCGCCGTTTTTGTGTCGCTCCAAAATATAGTCGATAATGGCGCCGGACTCGAAAATGGTAACATCCCCATCTTCAAGAACAGGCACACGGCCCAGCGGATGCCGCTTGCGGTGTTCGTCTGATTTGAGGCCCTCTTTGGAGAAGGCGAGCTTGACCAGGTCGTACGTCAGGCCAAGCTCCTCAAGCAGCCAAACGACGCGTCCGGCGCGCGTCTTGTGGGCGAAATAGAGCTTAAGCATTGACCACTGCACCTTGCGGCTGGAGCGCAGGCACGGGCCGCGGGAGCCCAAGCATCTCGCGCGCTTCAGCGGGCGTTGCCGGCTCAAGGCCCATATCGCGGACTTGCCGCACCAAGCGTTCGACGAGCTGCAGATTATTGGCTAGCACGCCGCGGGAATAATAGATGTTGTCTTCCAGCCCCACACGGACATGGCCGCCGCAAATGATAGAGCCCATGGCGGCTGGAATCTGCGCTGGCCCAATACCGCTGACCGTGAAGACGGAGCCTTTGGGCAGTTCCTCCACCATCGATACCAATGTCTTAGGTGACCATGGCATGGCGCCTTGAATGTTCTTATGGGCCCCAAGCACGAAGTTGAAGATATAGGGCGGCTCGTCCAGGCCATCTTCAATGAGCCGCACGGGATCAATCATCTGCGCGACGGAGAAGCACTCCCATTCGGGCTTGATGCCCCTGTCTTTCATCGCCTGCGCCAGCTCACGGCTGCGCTCAAGCGATGCGTTCATGACGATGGTTGTTCCGTCGGGAAGATAGGTGTTGGCGCAAAACGCGTCGTGCGTGCAGATTTCTGCATCCGCCTCAACGCCCTTCAGCCGCTCAGCCCACAGCATTTCAAGGTCGCCAGTGGGAATGCCGCCAGCGGTGATCGGCCCGACCATCTCGCCGGTTGGTCCGCCGCCGGTGGAGTTGTTGATGATGATGTCGCAGCCCTTGCGAATGCGGGCATTGATATCGCGGTAGATATCAGGGTCGCAGGTGGCGCTCTCATCAGGACGGCGGGCATGCACGGCCACGACACTTGCGCCTGCCTCACAGCATTTGATGACATCATCGGCAATCTCATGCGGCTGCGTCGGCAGCGCTGGATTTGCCTCTTTTGTGCCGACGCCGCCTGTCGGCGCGACGGTGATGATTACTTTTCCTTCAGCCATATTTTCCCCCTCTTTAATCCTTTCGTTTTGCATTCACCGCGCTAGTGCACAGACACCGGCGCCCTCGGCAGCCCGAGGAGTTCGCGCGCCTCCGTAGGCGATGCTGGTTCTAAGTTTAAATCCCGCACTTGCCGCACAAGCCGCTCGACCAGTTGCAGGTTTGTCGCCAGCTGCCCCCGCGCGAAATACATGTTGTCTTCCAGCCCAACCCGGACGTGGCCGCCGCAGAGAATGGCGCCCATCGCGGCTGGCACTTGCGCGGGCCCTATGCCGCTGACGGTAAACACCGACCCCTTCGGCAGCAGGTCCACCATCAATTGGAGTGTCTTTAAAGTAAAGGGCTGCGCGCCTTGAAAACCCTTGTGCGCACCCAGCACGAAATTGAAGATATAAGGCGGTTCGTCATAGCCTTCTTTGATGAGCGTCAGCGGGTCTGACATATGGGAGATGCTGAAACACTCCCATTCCGGCTTAATGCCGCGCTCCTTCATCATGATCGCCAAATCCCGGCAAGCATTGGGCGGTGTGGGCACAAAGACATTCTTGCCATTAAACTGCCCCACAATGGTATGGGCGTCATGCGTGCAAATCTCCGCGCCGCCATCGACGCCTTTGATGCGCTGCTCCCACATGATTTCGAGATCACCATTGCCGATGTCGCGGACCATGTCGCCGGTCACACCCCCGCCAGTGGAGTTATTGATGACGATATCGCACTTCTCGCGGATACGCGTATTGATGTCCCGGTAGACGTCTGGATTGCAGGTGGCCTGATGGTCGGGCCTGCGCGCATGGACGGCCACGACGCTGGCGCCGGCCTCATAGCACTTGTAAACATCCTCCGCGATTTCATCGGGCTGCGTGGGCAGGGCTGGGTTCATCTCCTTAGAGCCCATGCCGCCCGTCGGCGCGATTGTGATAATGACTTTTCCGTCAGCCATCCTTCCCCCTTTGCAGCCGTGCTTTGAGCGGCGAGACATCGCCCGCTGTCATGCGGCCTTCTTTTTCAACAAAAAGTGCGCGTGTTTCCGTGCCTTCAAAAGCAACGGCGCCTTTGACGCGCCCTTCATAGGCGACCTTGTAAGTCCGCTCGTGCCAATCAATGGCGGTGATATCGACCACCAGGTCATCCCCATCGGTAACCGGCCGGCGGAATTGACAATCCGCGCTGATGAGGCCTGTTCCCTTGGCATTGAGCGCTTCACAGACAGCCGCATGGCCGCCGCCAGCAGCTTTCAAATAGCCATGGAAGGTCCGGTCGAGCCACGCGAACATGTGGGGGTAGAACACGATGCCCGCAGGGTCACAATCGCCAAAGCTGACGTCATAGGTCGCGCTGAAAACAGGTGCTGGCAAGGTTTCAGCCATCATTCAGCATCCGGCTGTTTGCCAGGAGCGGCGTCAGCAAAGGCTGCCATCGCTTGGCAAGCCTCAAATACCCTGGTGACGTTCGGCATATCCGACATATCGACACCAAAGCGCTGGGCTGAGAAGACTTGTGGGACGAGGCAAATGTCGGCCAGGCCTGGGGTGTCGCCAAAGCAAAACGGGTGCGCTTCATTGCTGGCAAGCACGCCTTCACATGCGGCGAGCCCATCGCCAATCCAGCGGGCCAGCCATTTGTCTTTCACGGCTTGGTCAGCGCCAAATTCGCTTTCCAAATACTGCAGCACTCTGAGGTTTTGCAGCGGGTGGATATCGCAGGCGATCATCAGCGCAAAGGCGCGCACCTGTGCTTTGGCATCTTTATCCTGCGGTAAAAACCCTGGGTCTGGATATGTCTCATCCAGCCACTCAAGAATGGCCAAAGACTGATTGAGCGAGAAATCCCCGTCGGTGAGCGCTGGGACGAGACCCTGCGGGTTGAGCGCGCGAAATGCGGGTGCATTGTGCTCGCCGCCATTGCGGCGCAAGTGTACGGACGTAAACTCATGCTCCACGCCCTTTAAATTAAAGGCGATGCGGCAGCGATACGCGCAGGAGCTGCGGAAATATCCGTAAAAATGGATCATTCAGGCGCCGCAATGGTGAGGGAAATCGTCCCCAACTCATCAATGCCGCCGGTGATGACATCCCCTGGTTTGACGGGGCCCACGCCAGCCGGCGTCCCGGTCATGATCACATCACCGGGCGCAAGATGGTAGAATTTGCTCAGGTCACTGACGATCTCATCGACCTTCCAAATCAGGTCCGACAAGTGAGCATCCTGTTTCGTCTCGCCGTTCACCTCTAAGAAGATGCGCTGCGGGCCGATGGCTGACACGTTGCCCGCTTTAACCAGCGGCGCAAACACGCCCGACTGCTCAAAATCCTTGCCAAGGTCCCAAGGCCGGCCTTTCTCGCGCGCCACCAATTGCAAATCGCGCCGGGTCATATCTAGGCCGCAGCCATAGCCATAGATAGCGTCCACCGCGGTTTCTAAATCGGCGCGGAAGACGGGCTTTCCAATCGCAAGTACGAGCTCCATTTCATAATGGTAATTGTCCGTGCCTGGCGGGTATGGAATCTCCGACCCCGAAGGCAGCGTCGCGGAGGGTGTTTTGGTGAAATAGAACGGCGCTTCGCGGTCCACCTCAACACCCATTTCCTTCGCGTGGGCCGCATAGTTTCGGCCAACACAGAAGATCCGATGAACAGGATAGGCAGCGCCCTCGCCTTCAACGGGAATGGTTTTAACCGTTGGCGCATCAAACAAAAGATCGCTCATCGATCGCGTTCCTCATAGTAACCGAGCTTTTCCTGCAAGGGGCGGTCATGCACCTGCACAAGAAAAGCCTCTTCATTTGCCGTGTGTGTGATGTCTGAAAAGACGGGGGCGGAGAAGGTATCCTTCGGCCCCCATGTAAAGGTCTCGCCATTGACACTTGTCTGCCCCGTGCCGCGCAAAACATGAAAGGCCGATGAGCAGGACCGCAGCGGCGGCGCAAGCGAGGCGCCGGGCGACAGCATGATGGCTGTAAAGCCAATGGTCGGCAGCGCGTCAGCGCCGGTTTCTGGATTGACGTAGTCGAGCTCTGCAAACCCATCGCCAGCATATTTCATCATCTCGCGCAGCGCCTGCTCCGTGCGCACCCACGGATAGCGCACCATGGGATAGCGCCGCGCCGCCGCAGAACGCTTGCGCGAAGGCGCCAAACCGGACGCGAGATATTCGACTTGGCTGGCATCGGGGCGATTGCGCGGGCTCTGGAGATCGCCTTCGCGCGCGTAGGAGCCTTCCAGATAATAGAACACGGGCAAATCAAGCGCGTCGAGCCAGACGACCGGATCTGTTCCATCATGGCCATGCTCATGCCACTCGCCGCCAGGCGTGAGGATCACATCGCCCTCCTCCATGGGAAGCTTTTCGCCATCAACCGTCGTGTAACCACCTTGCCCTTCCACAACGATGCGGGCAGCTGAGGGGGTGTGAACGTGGTTGGGCGCTGTCTCACCAGGCAGAAGAAGTTGCAGGCCTAAGTAGATAGATGCTGTCGCCTGCATGGCGCCTGTGCCGCGCCCAGGATCCGAAAGGACGAGAACGCGCCGCTCTGCTTTTTCAACGGGCGTGAGCTCACCTGCGCGCATCAGCAATGGACGCGCATCAGCATAGCGCCACAAACCTGCCTTGGTAATTGGCGATGGCACATCATAAGGCAGCACATTGCGCATCATGGGCCATAGCGGCGCCACACCTGCTGCATCCAGCTGGTCGCGATACTCCTTTGGGAGCTCTTCAAGCGTGCCGAGTGTCTGGCTCACAGCTGCCTCCCTGCCTTGAAAGCCCGCATCACAACACCTCAAACAAGCCAGCCGCGCCCATGCCGCCGCCGACGCACATGGTCACGACAACATGTTTGGCGCCGCGCCGTTTGCCCTCGATGAGCGCATGGCCAACCATGCGCGCACCGGACATGCCATAGGGATGCCCAATGGAGACAGCGCCGCCGTTGACGTTCATTAATGCGCCGGGAATGCCGAGCGCGTCCTGGCAATAGAGAACCTGAACGGCAAAAGCCTCATTCAGCTCCCACAGGCCAATATCATCAACCGACAAGCCATGCCGCTCTAAGAGTTTGGGGACCGCAAAGACAGGGCCGATGCCCATCTCATCAGGCTCGCAGCCGGCAACCGCCATGCCCACATAACGCCCCAGAGGCTCCACGCCTTGCTGCTCGGCAATTTTGGCTTCCATAATGACAGCAGCCGATGCACCGTCTGATAATTGGCTGGAGTTGCCAGCGGTAATGCAGACGCCTTCGGCGATTTCTGTCCCGCCTTTGTAAACCGGATTCAGGCCCTGAAGATTCTCCAATGTGGTGCCAGGCCTGTTGCCTTCATCCTTTTCAAGCGTGACTGCCTGTTCTGAGATCTCGCCGGTCTCTTTGTTCTTGGCGAGCATGATGCTCGGTAGCGGCACAATCTCATCGTCAAACTTGCCAGCCTGCTGGGCTGCAGCCGTCCGCGTTTGAGATTGAACGGCGTATTCATCCTGCCTATCGCGGGAGATGCCGTAGCGCTCAGCGACAATCTCTGCCGTTTCAATCATCGGCATATAGAGCCCGGGGTGCGTTCCTAGAAGGTCTTCATCGGGGTAGACCTTCCACTCCTTATTTTGAATAAGGCTGATGCTTTCGCAGCCCGCGCCGACAACCACGTCCATCCCATCGGCAATGACTTGCTTGGCGGCTGTAGCAATGGCCATGAGCCCGCTGGCGCATTGCCGGTCCATGGTTTGGCCTGCAACGGTGATCGGCAAGCCGGCTTTCATAGCCACTTGCCGCGCTTGATTGAGGCTAGCCCGCCGCTCCTGAAAAGCGGTGCCCAGCACCACGTCTTCTATGAGAGCAGGATCAATCCCAGCCCGGGAGACAGCATGCGAGACCGCATGGGCACCCAATGTGGTTGGATTTGTAGTGTTAAAAGCGCCGCGATAGGCCTTGCCGATCGGCGTGCGCGCGGTTGAGACAATGATCGCGTCACGCATAACTCAATCCACATATGTGTCGCAGCCCAACCAATGCAGCCCTCCGGTGAGTGACTGCAGGCGCCGCGACGCCCCCCAAATTCTGTATCTAGAAAATATCTAACACAGTTATTTTTGTATGAAAACATATTTTAGATTAAATTTTTTGCAGATACGCAAATTTTATGTATAGAAAGGCCATGTACCGGTACCGCACGCCGCGCTGCATAGAACAGGTCAACTTGGGGGATATCACTATGGACGAGGATGGCAGCAAAGTCGCCTTCATTGAAGACAAAGGCGACCACTCTACGAATCGTATGACCGAGGCTATCGAGCTATTTGCTGAGATTTGTAACAATCGTTACTTTCAGAATTCGAGTATGATCTTGTTCTTGAACAAGAAGGATCTTTTTGAGGAGAAAATAAAGTGGAAGGATATCAAATCCGTGCCGACGTTCTCCGATTTTACTGGTGGTTTAGGTGATTACGATTTAGGCATTGAATATTTCCTCGGTCTTTTCTTGAAGGTTAATCAGAATCCGGATCGTGTGATATACCATCATGTAACCTGCGCCACTGATACCAAGAACGTAGAGGTTGTCTTCAACGCGTGCAAGGATATTATTCTACGCGGGAACTTGAAGGACAGTGGATTCATGGACTAGCCGAGTACTCATGTCATTTTCTCTTATTCATCGCCTTCATTTATCTGTTCTAAATCCACTAAATCCACTTTGAACTTAAACTGAGAATTTTAACGTTTTTCATTTCTCGATTGATATGATATCTAAGACTATAATAATGGAAGATGGGAACGGAAGGCTAAGGGGAGGAGTGTGCGTTGTTTTGATTAAACATGAGATTCAAGGAAAATTTGACCAAG
>JBCCDR010000010.1:0-18555 GCA_039030675.1 Pseudomonadota bacterium
AGGCCAGCGCGTGGATACGGTGGTCGGTGCCTCCCTGTTCAACCGTGTGCTGGATGTGCGCATCGCCTCCCGGAATATCCCGCCCGGCGCCTTTGCCTCGCGTGTGCGTGAGTTTGAAACGCTGCGGGATTTCTTTACGTCGGCCACTTTGGTTGCTGTTGTCGACCTTCCTTTCATCGCTCTGTTCCTTTTCGTGATTTGGCTCATCGGCGGCCCAGCGGTTCTTGTGCCGCTGCTGGCTGTGCCCTTGGTGTTCGTCGTGGGCTTCCTTATTCAGCCTGCGCTGAAAACCTTGGCCGACCAGGCGATGGAAGAAGGCCAGGACAAGCATGCGGTGCTGGTGGAAACAGTCTCCGGCCTTGAAACCGTCAAGGCATTGGGCGCTGGCCCTGTCATGGCGAAACGCTGGCGCCAGGCGATCGCAGGCCATGCACAAACCAACCGCAAAAGCCGTATCTTCAGCCAGCTCGCCATCAACGTGGCCACCAGCGCGCAGCAAATCTCCCAAGTGGGCATCGTGGTGGTCGGCGTCTTCCTGGTCTCAAGCGGCATCATGTCCATGGGCGCGCTCATCGCCTGCGTGATTTTAACGGGCCGGACCCTCGCGCCGCTCAGCCAGATTGCCAATGTTTTAAGCCGCATCAACGCGGCCCGCTCCGCTTATAAAGCGCTCTCAGAGCTCATGGAAACCGACACCGATGTGCGTCAAGAAATCGACTATGTGCGCCATAGCGCCATCAGCGGCGCCGTCAGCTTCAAGAATGTCAGCTTCCGCTATCCCGGGGAAGCAGACTGGGTGCTGCGCAATGTGTCCATCGATATCGCGCCGGGTGAGAAGGTCGCCATCCTTGGGAAAATAGGCTCTGGCAAATCCACCTTGCTGCGCCTGATGCTTGGCCTCTATGGGGCAAGCGATGGCCAAGTCCTGGTGGATGATACCGACGTGCGGCAAATCCATCCTGATGACCTGCGCCGCCATATGGGTCCGGTCCTCCAGGACGTCACCCTGTTTTCCGGCTCTGTCCGCGAGAATATTTTGCTGCGAGCGCCCGATAGTAGCGATGAAGACTTGCTGAGCGTCGCCAAGGCAGCGGGCGTACACGACTTCATTGGCGGCCGGCCCAATGGCTATCATCTGCGCTTGGCCGATAGAGGCGAGGGGCTCTCGGGCGGGCAAAAGCAATCCATCGCCATCGCCCGTGCGTTGGTTGGCGACCCCTCCATCGTTGTGATGGATGAGCCCACATCGGCCATGGATATCAATACAGAAAACGCACTGACTTCGCGCTTGCAGCCCCTGCTTGAGGACAAAACCTTGGTGCTCATCACGAACCGCGGCACGCTGTTAAAGCTGGTCGATAAAATCATCTTGATGGACAAAGGCCGCGTCGTCTCAGCTGGTCCGCGCGATGATGTGCTGAAAAGCATGGCGGTGAGCACTGGCGCCAGCGGCAGCATCGCAGCAGGAGGCGTGCAAGGCGCATGACTGAGCTGACTTACGAAGAAGACCTGCCCGTCGCGCCCGCTAAGGCTGCGTCCATCCTATTTTACCTCATCGCAGGCACGCTGCTCGCGCTCATCATTTGGGCCAGCGTTGCTGAGCTTGACGAGGTCACGCGCGGGCAAGGGCGCATCATCCCCTCCCGGCAAATGCAGGTCATCCAAAACTTAGAAGGCGGGATTGTTGAAGACGTGCTCGTGGCGCAAGGCGACCAGGTGAGCGCTGGCCAAGTTCTCATGCGGCTGGACACCACGCAGTTCAATGCGGCCTTCACAACGGGCCAAGACAGCTTCAACGCTTTATCCGCCAAGGTGGCGCGGCTGGAAGCGGAGGCTGACCTGGCCGCCGCGCCCGTCTTTGACCCAGCGCTGGAAGCCAATGCCCCGAAAATAGTCGCCACGGAAAAAGCGCTGTTTGATGCGCGCATGGCTGAGCTCGCGTCCAATAAGAATGTGAAAGACTCTATTCTCACCCAGCGCAGCCGCGCCCTGTCAGAAGCACAGGTGGCTGCCGCCACTGCGCGCGAGAATGAGCGCTTATCGCGCCAGGAAGTCGATATGCTAGAGCCGCTGGTGGCCAAGGGCATTGAGCCGCGTATTGAGCTACTACGCGCCCAGCAACGCGAAGCCACCGCCAAAGGCGACATTCGCATCGCCACCCTGGCTGCTGAGCGGGCTCAGGCGGCGCTAGCGGAAGTTGAGTTTGAGCTGAAAGCCATTGAAGAGCGCTTTAAAGCCGAGGCTGTTGGGGAGCTCACCCAGGCGCGTGCGGAGTTGACGGAAGCCCGCGCGGCTTTGCCGGCCTTGCAAGATAGGGTCACCCGCACAGAAGTGCGCGCGCCCATTGCTGGCACGGTGAACACCTTGAACGTGTCCACCATTGGCGCCGTCGTGCAGCCCGGCGAGACCATGATTGAATTGGTGCCGCTGGGCGATACGTTGCTGGTGGAAGCCTTTGTGGACCCCAAGGACATTGCCTTTTTGCGCCCGGGCCAAGGCGCCCGGGTGACCTTGTCAGCCTATGATTTTGCCACTTACGGCGCGCTGGAGGGGAGCCTGGAGACCATCTCAGCGGATGCGATTGAGCAGGATGATGGCCAGCGCCTCTATCGTATCACTGTGCGCACGCAGTCCGATAAAATTGGGGATGAAAGCCAGGACCTGCCCATCTTGCCGGGCATGGTCGCCGATGTGAGTGTGCTTGGAGGCAAGCGCACCATCATGGACTATATCCTCAGCCCCATCACCGATATTTCAGAGCGGGCGCTGCAGGAAAGCTAGCGGGCATTTATTCCGCAGCGGGCAGATAGGCCGGCTCAGCGCTTTGCGTGTCCATGTCTATCTCACCGCGGCGCGCGGCGCGTTTGAGTTTCGCCCGGGCAATCCATGTGAACATCGCTGGCACGTAGAACAGAGCAAGCAGCGATGAGCCAAGCACGCCGCCTGCGACTGCCAGGGCAAGAGGCTTCCAGAAATTCTGCCCCCAGATGATGAGCGGCATAAAGCCAGCGATGGTCGTCAGCGTTGTGCCGACGATATGGCGTGTGCAGTCCACGACTGTTTCGCGGATGGCCATGGGGTCCGCCTGGCGCGCTTGTGGGTTGGCGCGCAGGGCTGTGAGGACGACGATGGCGCCGTTGATGGCAAGCCCGATAAGCCCCATGGCGCCGACGATGGCCATAAAGCCGAGCGGTTGACCGAAGATGAACAGCGGCACGAAGGCGATGCCGACGGAAAGGAAGGCGACACTGAGAATGACCGCCGCAAAGCGGAAGGAATTGAAGGTCAAGATGACCACGCCGACCATCAAGATCATGAGCACGCCAACGGAGCTGAGCAGGTTGCCAATAGCTTGGGCTTGGGTTTCGCTCTCCCCGCCAAACTGAAGTTCGACGCCCGGCGGTATGGCCAGGTTCGCGGCATCAAGCCGGGCCTGGAAGTCTTTCAGCGCCACAGAGGGCAGCGTGAAGGGCAACACAAAACCCTGCACGGTGTTTGAGCGCATGCGGTTAAAGCGCGAAATGCTGGCTTCCTCCGGCAATACCTCAACACTGGCGATGGCAGAGAGTGTAACGGGGACAGGCCCCGCGGCCCCGCGCGCTGTAATTTGGCGCGACAGCAGGCTTTCCACGCTGCTGCGATCGCTATTGCGCAAGCGCACACGCACCGGCATGTCTTCGCGGTCTTCTAAGACGCTGCCGCCAATGCTACCTTCTAAATCATTGCGCAATGCGCGCGTCACGTCCGTTAAGCGCAGGCCAAGGCTGGCGAGGGCTGTTTCATCAACTTTTAAAAACGCTTTGGGCCGGCCGCCGGCAATTTGCGCCCGCGTATAGGTCACGTTTTTCGATTGGCTCATAACGCCGCGGACATCTTCGCCAACGGCGCGAATGGCTTCTAAATCATCGCCTAAAATGCGCACTTCAAGCGGCGCGGGCACCGGCGGGCCTTGGTCAAAGGGCAGCACCAAGACTTCCGCATTCTGGATGTCGCGCATTAAGCGCTTCTGGAGCTCTGGGACCAGCGTGGCCGTGGTTTTCTCGGACTTGGTGGTCACAATGGCGGCAGCGAAGGAGGGCAGGCCGTTGTTGTTTAAGATGATGTTGTAAAATGCTTTGGGCGGGTTCTCGCCTAAAAACCAGTCGCGTTTGACAATCTCATCGCCGTAGCTGTCCAGGATCGCGTCGATGGACTCAACCGTCGCCAGCGTTTCCTCAATGGGCGAATCCGCAGGCAGTGTGAGCTGCATTTGGAACTGATCGCGGTCTACGGGCGGGAAGAATTGCTCATCCAGTTGGCCTGCTAGGAAAAAGCCGAGAAACGGCGGGATGAGGCAGAAAGCCGCCACCCGGCGCGGGTGCTCGACGGTATAGTTGAGGAAGCTGCGATAGCGCTGGGCGAGCTTCGGCAAATGCAGGCCTGTGTTGCTGCGCACCGCTTCGGCGCTGGCTTGGCGCATGTCGACAAAGGCGGCCAGCGCAGGGACGACCGTGAGCGATAAAAAGAGCGATGAGAAAATCGCGAGGATCACCGTCAGCGCCATGGTCGCCACGAAATCGCCAGCACCGCCTGGCATCAACATGATGGGCGCAAAGGTCAGCGCCGTGGTCACCGTGGAGGCAAGCAGCGGGATTTGGAGATGGCCGACGGCTTTGCGCGCTGCATCCAGCCGGCGCGCGCCGCGGTTGCGCAGCAGGTTATAATCGTCGACCACCACGATGGCATTGTCGATGAGAAGCCCCAAAGCGATGATAGCGCCGGTGACGGACATCTGGTGTAGCGGCACGCCCAGCACCGATAAGCAGCCCAAGACAATGCAAACGGACAGCGGTAAGGAGACGCCGATCAATAGCGCGCTGCGCCAGCCCATAAGGGCGAAGAGAATGCTGATGACCAAGCCAACGCCGATGAGGAAGTTGATCGCCAAATCAATCAAGCGGCCTTGGGTGTAGACGGATTGGTCAATGATGATTTTGACGGCGATGTCCGGCGGCAGTGTTTTAGCGTAGGCGTCTACGACGGCGCGGGCCCGCGCAGCCCATTGGTCAACGCGCAGATCCGGCTGCATGGTCGCGCCCACGGCGATGCCGCGCTGGCCAGAGAGAAACGCCATAGTGTCTGGCGGCGTTTGGATTTGCCGCGTTACTTCAGCCACATCACCAACCCGCAAGGCTTGCCCGTTCGCGCCAAGACGGATGGGGACTTGCTGAATGCGCGTGAGGGAATCGAGTTCGCCGGCAACCTCAACAATCAAAGTGCCGCCCTCATCGCGCAGCAACCCGGCTGGCGCCTTAGCATCAGCAGCGCTCAGCGCTGCGGACACATCGCTCGCCGTAATGCCAGCGCTAGCGGCGGCAATGGGATCGAGCGTCACCAGGATTTCTTCCTGCGGCAGGCCGTAAAGCACGACCTCTTCCGTGCCGCCCACATTGTTGAGTTCTGTCTTCAGTTGCCGCGCCAGCCGTGACAACAAGCCAAGCGGCACAGGGTCATTCTCATCGGCAGCGGTCAGCGACACCAAGAGGGTCACACCTGGCAGGAGGCGGACATCCACGCGCGGCTGGCCTGCGCCTGCTGGAAGGCCTGCGCCGACATCATTGACCTGATTGCGCACGATGGACCAGATCTCTTCCGTGTCGAGCACATTGTCCTGCAGTTCAACTGTTACCACGGAGACGCCGACGCGCGAAAAGCTATTGAGCTCACGGACCTCAGGAACCTCCCGGATGGCATCTTCAAGCGGCTCGGTGATCAGGCTTTCAACGCGCCGCGCACTTGCCCCGGGAAACGCTGTGATGACAGAAGCATAGCGTTCGCGGGGAATGGGGTCTTCCTGCCGCGGCAAGGTGAGGATAGCCGCAAGGCCCATGGTGATTGCCAGCGCGATAGTGAGCACCGTGAGGCGCTGCATCTTTATAAATGGCTCTACCAAGCTCATGGGTCTTTACCTTGCCGCCTTAGCTCTGGTTTGCCAGCGTCACGCGTTGGCCCGGGACCAGCCGGCTCACGCCGCTGGTGACAACCTGCGCGCCATCGTCAGGCGTTCCGCGCACAAAGGCTTTTTGCAGCTCGCTATAGAGCAGCTCGACGGGATGACGCTCAATGGTAGCGCCGCTTGTGCCTTCAGGCGCGGCGACAAACACTGTCCATAAACCGCGCGCACCTTCTTGCAAGGCTTCCATGGGCACCCAAAAGCCGGGCCCTGTACGCGGCTGCGTGAGAGCCAGCTGGCCGATCTCACCCGACGCTAACGCCGTGCCTTCTGGCAGTGCGAACACCAATTGCGCTGTGCGCGTGGCGGTGTCGACCGCTGATACGATCCGGCTTAATTTTGCAGTGACCACGACCGTGCCAAATTGCACATCCATGGCTTGGCCCACGCGCAGTTGCTGGGCCACGTCAATGGGGACGCCAGACACAAATTCACCGCGGCCACTCTCTTCAAAATCGAAAATCGGCGTGCCTGCGCCTAAGATGGTGCCTTCATCGGCCATACGCTTGACGATAAAGCCGTCAAAAGGCGCGTCGAGCTGCGAAAGGTCCAGCGCAACAGTGACCGACTGTGTCTCCGCTTTGGCCTGGGCAAGCCGGGCCTGGGCTGTGGAAACGGCGGCGTTGGCGGCGCGCAGACGGTAGGTGCTGTCATCAAAGCGCTGCTGAGAGATGTGGCCCTTGGCCAGCAGCGCTTTTTGCCGCTCTTGCGTGGCGCTGGCGAGGTTTTGGCTAGCCTGAGCTTCTTTAAGCCCAGCGGCGGCGGCGTTGATTTGGGCGTTTGCAGCGGTCAGCTGGGCTTTGAGCTGGCGCTGGTCGAGCTGGGCAAGCATTGTGCCTTGCTTGACAACGTCGCCTTCATCCGCGCTTACGGCGGCCAAACGTCCGCCGCGTTCAAAGCCCAGCTGACTGCGCCGCCCAGCGCGCACCCGGCCTGGAAATGTTGCTTTGGCCTCATAGGCCTCTTGAATTTCGATCGGTATCGTACGGACCCGCAGCACAGCAAAATTGTCTGCCTCAGCGGGTGTCTTCGCGCCGCTTGTAACCGCAGCGATGACGCCGATGGTGACAGCGGTGAGGGCGCCAAGCCCCAATGTTCTTTTCTTCAGTGCGGGCATTTTCAGGTCCTTTTTCATGCCTGCGTAGCAGCCAGCGCTTGTGGCGCTTGGTGTTGGTCAATCATGGGTTGGTCAACCATGGGAATGTCAGTGAGATGGCCGTAGTTGCACGCGTCGCGTACAAACTTGATGGTCACCGCCATGACGCGCGCTTCATCTTCCGGCTCGTCACTTTCATAAACGCGGTACAGAGCATCGACGACTGCCGCGTAGGACAAGCTTGCCTTGATGGCCAGGGCCTCAGGCTCTTCGTCCGTTTGGGCGGCACACATGCATTGTTTAATGAAATCAACCATCACAGCGCGCTTGGCGTGCATGAAGGGGCGCAGGTCTGGGCTGTTGGCCGACAAGCCCGTCACGGCCATCATAAGACCGTGCTCGCGCACATGGGCGAAAGTCCGCGCAATGATGAGGCCTGGCTCTAAAACAGACAAATCCGTTTCGCCTTGCTGCATGGCAACGACAGTCTCGTTGGCATAATCTTCGCCCAACGCCGCAAGCAGATTGGCTTTTGAGCCGAAATGATAAAACAGCGAGCCCTCGGCAACGCCGGCACATTGAGCGATCTCAAGGCTCGATGTGTGCGTATAGCCTTTGGTGCGGAACAGGGTTTTTGACGCTTCGAGAATTTTCGCGCGCGTTTCGTTCGGCTTGTTGCGCCGGGACCCTTCACTGGATTTTTCTGCCGCGTCGTACAGGCGCATGGATCGACCTCAATCAAAAACTGAGTATCACTCAAAGATAGTTGAGTGCCACTCAATGTCAATCTTTTGAGTTATACTCAGTTTCATTGCTTTTGGATGACCAGGGCTGGAAAAAAACTGAAAAGACGTGCATCACAGCAGTGTTGAGGGACCGAGAAGCGAGGCAGGGCCGTGCAGCCACGGAGCAATGAATGAGCGATAAATGGACGCAGGCGAGCGACGGCACGCGGCTCTATTACCGCGATTATGCGCCGCTTTCGGGCAAAGACGATGCCATCCCTGTGGTCTGTTTGCATGGGCTAACGCGCTCGTCGCTGGATTTTGAAGACCTAGCGCCGCGGTTGGCGCAGCGTCACCGCGTCATTTGCCCCGATGTGCGCGGCCGTGGACGCTCTGGCGCGGCCAAAGATCCGAACACCTACATTCCGCTGCAATACATCAAGGATTTAAAAATCCTGCTGGCGGAAGCAGATATCAGCCGCTGCGCCATCGTGGGCACGTCCATGGGCGGCATTCTGGCGATGACCATGGCGGGCATGGCGCGCCACTCAATCGCTGGGGTCGTGCTGAATGATATCGGCCCAGACATTGACCCCAAAGGCCTTGAGCGCATCAAAGGCTATGTGGGGCTTGGCGGCCCGGTGGACACATGGGATGCCGCCGCTGATGCCGTCAAAACCATCAATGAAGACGCCCTTCCGCAT
Organism: Pseudomonadota bacterium; assembly: GCA_039030675.1. Taxonomy (GTDB): domain Bacteria; phylum Pseudomonadota; class Alphaproteobacteria; order Sphingomonadales; family CAKZYD01; genus CAKZYD01. The sequence goes on from JBCCDR010000010.1 coordinate 8,518, forward strand.
TATGACGAGGCGCAGTGGCTGGCGATGGCGCGCAAGCAATACCGCGAGGAGGATGGCCGTGTGGTGCCCAATTATGATGCCAATATCCGCGTGCCGTTTGAGGCCGGCGCCAGCGCGCCGGCGGGCAGCATGTGGCCCTTCTTTGAAGCTCTGATCGATTTACCGCTTCTCATCGTGCGCGGAGAGACATCTGATATTCTCAATGCAAGCACGGCGGATAAGATGGTCCGCGTACACGGCAAGGCGGATTATTGCGAGGTGCCTGGTGTCGGGCACGCCCCCATGCTGGATGAGCCTGGCGTGCCAGAGCGTATCGCTGGCTTTCTAGCGCCTATTCCAGCCAAGAGAGGCCTTATCGGGTCGATAAAAGATCGCTGGAGAAGCCTCAAAGAGCTCAAGCGCATCGCGGCTGCCGTGAAGCAGCCAAGCAAGGCCTAGTGCAGCGTGCCGCTGACCGGCGTTTCCATGCGCTGCGCGACCATGGCGGCGAAGGCTTTGCGCTGGGCGTCTGGCAGAGACTCAATCACGCGCCAGGCTTCCTGGCTGAGTTCCGGGTCTGCGCGCAGGGAGAAGATGAGATCCGTCAGCGGATGGTCCCGTCCCAGCAGCTGCTTGGCCACTTCTGCGATTGCGTCAATATTATTCGCCGTTAGGTGCATAGCCCTTGCGGCTTTGAGCGCCGCCGTCCCTCGATCTGTTGTTATTATGCCGCGTAGCGTCTCACAGTTGGGGAGGGTTGGCTAGGTAAATCGGACTATTTTAGACCTTTTGTTAACTATGCCTTCCGCCATGTGGTGCCTTCCGGCCCGTCTTCTAAGATGATATTTTCGGCCGATAGCGCATCGCGAATAGCGTCAGCCTTAGCGAAATCACGGTCTTTCTTGGCTTGGGCGCGCTCGGCGATGAGGGCTTCAATACGGGCATCATCACCGTGTGTGTCATCACCCGAGCCCTTCCGCCAGGCCACTGGGTCGGCTTGTAAAATGCCTAGCAAACGCGCGCTCGCAAGGAAGCGGCCTTTGTCTTCCGGCGTCTCCAGAGTGCTGCTGAGCTGACTCAGAGCCGCCAAGGCTTTGGGTGTGTTGAGGTCATCACGCAGCGCGCCGCGGACATCGTCGTGGGGCTCCGCGTCCTGCGCGGCGGGGATATCTGCCGCGTTTTCTAAGGCCCGATAGAGCCGGTCGAGAGTCGCTTTGGCAGAGCTGATGGCTTTATCAGTCCAATCGAGCGGCTGGCGATAGTGCGCGGATAAAAGCACATAGCGAATCGCCTCGCCCGGCCAATCGGCAAGCAAGTCTCTGGCGAGGACGATATTGCCGAGGGACTTCGACATCTTCTCCGCATTCATATTCACAAAGCCATTGTGCATCCAAAAGTTTGCCAGCGGTGCGCCGGCGTTAGCGCAGCAAGACTGCGCCACCTCATTCTCATGGTGCGGGAACAGCAAATCGATACCGCCGCCATGGATATCAATGGTCTTGCCAAGCACTTTTCGGATCATGGCCGAGCATTCGATATGCCAGCCTGGCCGCCCGCGCCCCCAGGGGCTGTCCCAGCCGGGCTGGTCGTCCGTGGACGGCTTCCACAACACAAAGTCAGACGGGTCGCGTTTGTAAGGCGCCACTTCCACGCGCGCGCCGGCGATCATGTCTTCCTGATTGCGGCTTGAGAGTTTTCCGTAGCGCTCATAGGCGGGCACATGAAACAGCACATGATTTTCCGCCGCATAGGCAAAGTCGCCGGCGATCAGCTCATCAATCATGTCAATCATCGCGGGGATGGCATCGGTCGCATGGGGCGCCAGGTCAGGCTCGGCTACGCCCAGCGCGCCTAAATCCTCAAGATAGGCGGCTTCATAGCGGTCAGAAATCTCCCCGATGGAAATGCCTTCTTCGTCCGCTTTGGTGATGATTTTATCGTCAATGTCCGTGATGTTGCGGGCATAGACCACGGCATCATCGCCATAGGCATCGGTCAGTACGCGCCTGAGGACGTCAAACACCACAGGCGGGCGGGCATTGCCGATATGGGCATAGTTATATGTAGTGGGCCCGCAGACATACATCGTCACACGGCGCGGATCGATGGGAACAAAGCGGCGCTTCTCGCGCGCGGCGCTATCGTAAAGATGGAGGGTCACGTGCGACCTCTTTTTCATAAAATGGACGGAGACAGGGCGGCTCAAACACGGGGTTTGAGAACAGGGTTACTGGCAGTCTTTACAAAGCCCGCGTAACTCAATCACCTGGCGCTCAGCATTAAAGCCATGGGTTTTTGCGATGTCTTTCAAAGACGCGTTCACCACCATATCATCGACCTCTAAGGCTCTTTTACAGCAGCCGCAAATCAGAAAAATACAGTCATGCTCCTCAGCGGGATGTGTGCAGGGCACAAATTCGTTAGAGCTTTCAACACGGCTGACGACACCAATATCAAGCAGGAAATCTAACGCGCGATAAATGGTTGGCGGAGCGATACCGCGATTTTCTTTTTTCGCAAGGGCATTGATGAGGGTGTATGCCCCGACAGGACGGTCGGCATCGAGAAGGAGCTCGTAAATCGCCTGCCGCTGAGCCGTCATGGACAGGCCTTTGTCACGCGCAAGCGTCCGCGCTTCCTCTATCGCCATGCTGCGCTGCGCTGCAGAGCGTCCAGATGTCTCGTGGCTATGCGCGCAAGGCGTTTCACTCATGACGGTTGCACACTCCTAAAGATGCCACTAGGTGAAACTCTAACATAGGCCGTTGCGCCCAAGGATGCCACCCATGACAGACACGCTTGCGCCAAAATTTGACGACAAAGGCCTTATCACTGCCGTCGCGCTTGATCATGAGAACGGCGATGTGCTCATGTTAGCCCACATGAACCGTGAGGCGCTTGATGCTACGCTCTCAACAGGCCGCGTGACATATTATAGCCGGTCCCGGCAAGCGCTATGGCGCAAGGGCGATACCAGCGGTCACACGCAGGAACTGGTGGACATGCACATTGATTGTGATCAGGACGCCATCATCATGCGCGTGAAACAGAAAGGGGCTGCGTGCCACTTAGGTAAGCGCAGCTGTTTCTTCCGCAAGGTTGAAGCGGACGGCACTCTCATCGACCAATCTTAGGGGTCATCTTTCACGCTGATCGCGTCGAGCACATTGTCAAAGCGGGTAAATACAATGTCCCGCTTTGCAAAAATATCGCCCGAGCGCTGCGCCATGAGGCGGTCTTGGTCGCGCACCCTGAATTCCTGGCCGATGGACTCGACGATTTCTTCGTCGGTGTCCATCAGGCGCAGGCCTTCAAGGCCGAGCCGCACGGATGATTCAAAGGTTTCGCGGATCACAAAGTCAGCGCCCAGCTCGAGCAGCTCAAGCGCGTGGATGCGGTCATAGGCGCGCACCAGAATGCGCAGTTTTGGAAAGCTAGCGCGGAGCATGCTGACCAGCTTTTTGCAGACCGCGCGGTTGTTGATCGTCACAAAGATGAGCGCTGCGCTTTCCGCGCCAGCGGCGCGCAGAACGTCCATGCGCGTGATGTCGCCATAATAGACCTTGTTGCCAAATTTCTCAGCCGTGCGAATGCGCTCCGGGTCCATGTCAATCGCCGTGACAGAAATGCCCCGCGCCATCATCAGCTGGGTCACGATTTGGCCAATACGGCCAAAGCCAGCGACGATGACGGTTTTGTTTTCCGCGTGCTCGACGCCTTTCATATCGTCAGGCACAGCCTCGCTTGGCCGGCGGGCGATGAAACGTTCTGCCAGGATGCCAACAATCGGCGTCGCTGCCATGGAAATGGTAACCGACGCCGTCAGCAGGCTGGCCTGCGCTTCAGACATCAGCTGGGCGGCTTGTGCAGTAGTGAAGAGCACAAAGGCAAATTCACCGCCTTGTGGCAACAAGGCCGCGATCCGCAGCGCCTCATCACGCTCTGAGCCGAAGACGCGCGAGAGGAGGTATAAAATCAGGAACTTCACGGACAGCAGCGCCAGCACAATGACGGCCACTTCCGCCATCCGTCCAATAACCAGCGGCCAATTCACCAGCATGCCAACGGACATGAAGAACAAGCTGAGAAGGACCGCGCGAAAGGGTTCAATGTCGGCTTCAATCTGATGGCGGAACTCCGATTCAGCCAGCAGCACGCCGCCAAGAAAGGCCCCAAGCGCCATGGAGAGGCCAACGGCATCCATCAAAAGCGCTGCGCCAACCACCATGAGCAAGGCCGCCGCGCCAAACACCTCGCGTGAGCCGGTATTGGCCATCAGCCGAAACACCGGCTTCAGGATGAAGCGCCCGCCGATTACGAAAGCCACCATGGTGAAAATCATCTTGGCAATTTCTAGCCAATCAATCCCCGTGGAATCGCTCGTCGGGGTTAAAAATGCCACCAAACCCAACAAAGGAACGATGGCTAAATCTTGAAAGAGGAGAATGGAAAAGCCGCGCCGGCCATAAACGGAGCTGCGCGCGCCGCGTTCGTCCAAAATTTGGATGCCAAACGCTGTTGAGGAGAGCGCGAGCGCAAAGCCGACAATCCAGGCGGTGGCGGACTGCAGGCCGAAGAACATGGTCACGCCGGCAATCACCAGGCCTGTGACCAACACTTGCGACAGGCCCAGCCCAAAAATCTCACTGCGCATGCGCCAAAGACGGGCGGGATTAAGCTCCAGACCAATCACAAAGAGCAGCAGGACCACACCGAATTCAGCTACGGCGAGGATGCTCTCTCCATCGGAGATGAGATTGAGAACGTGGGGGCCAATGAGCGTGCCAGCGGCGAGGTAGCCGAGGATGGTGCCAAGGCCAAGGCGTTTGAAAATCGGAACGACGGCGACTGTGGCAGCGAGGAACACACCTGCCGAACCCAGCAATTCTCCACCGGCTGCTGCCATTCACATGATCTCCCGTGGCAAACCGCGCGCTCCTTAAGGCCGCGCACCCTGCCTTATTGCGCCTAAGCGGGGCCTGAGTAAATACATCCTTCTTGGCAAGAGCCGCGCAGCACCTTCACTTGGCTGAGCAGCGGCAAACGCGGCGCAACTTTGCCCCATATCCACAGGCAAATATGCTCCAGCGTTGGCTTTTCCAGTCCCTCAATATCATTCAAATAGTGGTGGTCGAGCTGGCTGCGAATGTCCGCAATCAGCGCATCTATCTCCGCAAAATCGCAAATCCAGCCCGTCTGCGCGTCAGGGTCTCCGCGGAATTGCAGTTCCACATCAAAGCTATGGCCGTGCAAGCGCCCGTATTTATGCCCCTCCGGCACATTGGCGCCCAGGTGGTGGGCGGCATCAAACTGAAACTGCTTTAAAATCAGCATGGGTGTTACAAACCAGTGTTTACGCGCGGTCCGCCGCGCGGATGTGCCCTAGGACTGTTGTGCTTTCAAGCGGTTTTTAAAGGGCGCGGATCGCCTAGGCTGTCTGGCGCGCTTTGGCTGCGATCTCAGCCATCGCCTCAAACGGCAGTAAAATGGAGGCGTGCCGGCTTTTATAATCTTTTGCTGGCGCGAATACGCCAGCGACCCCAAAGGCCTCCGGCGGCGCTTCTCTCTCGCCCTTTAAAAATGCGGCCATGTCTTCTGCGGCCTGCTCAAACACGCTGAGAGGCAGGCCCACGACAGCAGCGCCCATAATAGCAGCGGAGGCTTGGCCCAGCGCGCAGGCGCGCACGCTCTGGCCGTAATCTGCCACCCGGCCGTTCTCAATGGTGATGTCCACATCAATCCTGCTGCCGCAGATGGGGCTCACCTTGCGGGCGCTATAGTCAGCCTCGTCCAAGCGCTCTAAGCGCGGCACGTCTGCGGCAAGGCGCAAAATATCTTTGGTGTAGAGCACATCAGCCATAGCCGTTACATGGGCCTTTGAGGCGCATTTGTCATCCCCGCGCGTCAAATAGCAGCGCAGCGGGGCAATAAAAAAGGGGCACCTTGTGGCGCCCCTCTCTTCGCTTTTGGTTTTGAAACTCTGGGTTTCTTAGTAGTCGAAGCGTGCTTCCAAGAAGACCTGACGCCCCCGGTTTTGCGTGGAGATCAGGTCATCATTGTCTCTGAAGGGGCGGTCACTGGTGGTATTGATCCAGATCTTGTCGGTCAGATTGGTTGCGACCAAAGACACTTTCCACCCTTGCTCAGGATTGCTGATAGAGATGGCTGTATCCAGAGTGACGAACGCGTCCTGCTCGTTATCATTGAGCGTCACCTGATCTGTAAAGTAGCTGCCGGTGTAGCTTAAATTGCCATTCATGCCCAATTCTAGGGCGCTTGTGATTGGTGTAGACCAATCTGCGGCAACGTTGCCGGAGAAGACCGGTGCACGGCCCACCCGGCGACCGTCCAGGTCATCAACGCGCACGATGAAGACATCGCTGAATTCAGACGATGTGACCGCTGCGGCGCCAGACAGGGTCAGGCCGTCAACGGGCGTGCTCCAATTCCAGTCTACCTCAACACCCAAGGTGGTGACTTCACCGGCGTTGTCGGTTTCAAACTGCACGGCTGCGCCATTGAAGTTCTGGATCTGCAAATCATCAAAGACGTAGTAGAAGCCAGTCGCGTTCACCCGCAGGGCGCCGCCTGCTGCCAAGGCCTTGATGCCAACCTCACCACCGATAGCCGTTTCAGAGCGGAAGCGGATGCTGTCTTCAACGGCCTCGCGCGTGGCCGGGTCGTCGAGCCCCAAAAGGGATGAGGACGGCAAGGCTGAGTTATCAATACCGCCTGATTTAAAGCCGGTTTTGAAAGAGGCAAACACGTTGATGGTATCGGTGAGCGCATACGTCAGCGCGACTTCCGGCGTCCATTGGGAATCGCTAAATTCGATATCGCCGGAGTTAAACCCGCTGTCGATAAAGGCCGGGCCGCTGGATAAAAAGGCGTGCACGAAAGGCACGTCGATCACGCTGGTTTTTTGCTCATCCGTCCAGCGCACCCCGCCGGACAGGGTCAAGCGGTCGGTGATTTCATAGGTGCCGGAGACGAAGAATGACAGGGCTTCCGCGTCTGTCACCTGGGTGCGGTACCAATCCACTGTATTCCCGGTGACCGGGTCTGGCGCGATGATGGAGATGTTCACTGCCTGTTGGTGGCCGCCAAACAGGATGTTCCGGTCTTCATAAAAGGCGCCGATCATGAAGTTGAAGGGCCCTTCAAAATTAGAGGTGAGGCGCACTTCCTGAGAGAATTGCTCAAGCGTATTGTTGGGGCTTGAGCACCCAAAGGCTTGGGCTGACCCTGGCGTGTTAACCGCGGCAAGCGCAGGCGCTGCTGGCGCGTCTGGCGCGCCGGCAATGAAAGCGGGCCCAACGCCGCCATAGCTGAAGCAGTCAAACTCCAGCGCGTCGACGTCTACATAGCCTGTGATGGAGGTCAAGGTCAGGCTGTCTGTGATGTCATAATCCAGCTTTAAGCGAATGTTGAAGATCTCAGTTTCGCCAAAGGGGACGCCGTTGAAGTCACGCTCTGACAACGGGTCCTGTGATGGAATCTGCCCAACAATCGTTGGCGATGGGTCAGCTGTGGGATAGCGCTGATCGAAAGCATCACAATCATAGCCTCCAGGCACGGAGACAGCGCCTTGCAACAGGATAACGGGATCGGCAACGCCGTCCGGTCCGCATAGATTTTCTGAGTTGCCAATGGCGCCGTCATTCTTCAGGCGGAAATAGTTTGCCTTCAGGTTGGCTGTGAAATTTTCATTGGGCTTCCAATCCAGTGTGCCGCGCACAAGCAGGGTTTGTAGGCCGCGCTCGCGATTGACCGCAGGGATATTGTCTTGGATCCGCGCAAATTCATCAATGTCATTGAATTGCACACCAAGGCGAATGCCGAGGGTGTCGGTAATAGGGCCTGAGGCAATGGCTTCAAGCAGATAGCCTTGTTCTTCAAATTCATAGGAGCCGCGCGCGATGATCTCCAGCTCATCTGTCGGGTTTTTCGACTGGATGGACAGCACGCCCCCAGATGCGCTTTTCCCAAAGAAGAGAGATTGCGGCCCTTTCAGGACTTCCACTTGCTGGGTATCGAAAAACCCGGCTTGGACAAAGCGCATGGTGTTGACCACCACGCCGTCAAAGTTGAAGGCGATGGCGGAGTCAAAGGCCGCTGAAATATTAGAAGAACCAATGCCGCGCAGACTGAGCTGACCGCCCGAGCCGGACCCGCCCACTTGCACATTGAGTGTTGGAATACGGCTTTGCAGATCTGCCACTTCATTGAGCTGAAAATTATCCAGCAGTTTGCCGCCTAACACAGAAACCGTGATGGGCACGTCCTGCAGCGATTCTGATTGGCGCCGCGCGGTGACCATGATGTCTTCTAAAATGGCGTCATCGCCAGATGCCTCGCCCTGCGCTAGGGCAGGCGTGGCCGCAGCAAGCGCGCTTAGGCCCAGTAGAGATGATTTGAAAATGGATTTGAATGACTGTGCGATAGCCATGACTTAAGCCCCCCCCAGACTAAGAAAATTTTTTGCAATCGGTGGTGACTTTTAGGAAATTAGGTCTGGGGAATGAGCTATCATATTTACTAAAGTCTTTCTAAACGCACAGCTGTCTCTTCGATGACACACACAGGCGTGTGCGATGCGCGCATGAAGAGCCCGCCATAGGATGGCAGGCAAAGCGACTTGTCAGTCGGAAAAAGGCTGGAAACAGCTGGTGTTTCAGCTGGGCCTTTAAAGAGCCTTTGCTTCCGTCAGGCCAGCTGCCACGGGATCACCCACGCGGCGCGTCAGGGCGTTTTTGAGTTTGGTCAGCGCTTGGGCTTCAATTTGGCGCACGCGCTCTTTTGAAATGCCAAGCCGTTCCCCTAGGGCCGAGAGCGTCACGCTTTCATCGGTCAGCTGGCGCTCGGAAATGATGATAACCTCCCGCTCTGTCAGGCTGGTCATGGCTTCTTTGATCAGCGTCGAGCGCACCTCTGAGTCGCGTTGGTAGCTCACCACCTCTTCTGGCAAGGGCGCTTCACAGGGCAGGAAGTCTTGCCACTGCGTGTCGCCTTCTTCGCCCACCATCATGTTAAGAGAGCGGTCAGAGGAAGAAAGCCGGGCTTCCATGACTTCCACATCGCGCAACCTGACGCCGAGATGGTCCGCCACGTCTTGGCGGGAATCCAGGCTCATGGGTTTGTCGTATTCACCGGCGATTTTTGCGCGCACGCGGCGCAGATTGAAAAACAGGGTTTTATGGGCCGCCGTGGTGCCCGTGCGTACGATCGACCAGTTGCGCAAAATATAATCCTGCATCGCAGAGCGGATCCACCAGGTCGCATAGGTCGAAAAGCGAATTTCGCGTTCCGGTTCAAACCGGGCTGCGGCTTCCATCAGGCCGACGGTGCCTTCCTGGATGAGATCCGACATGGGCAGGCCGTAGTTGCGAAACCGCCCCGCCACGGAAATCACCAGCCGGAGATAAGAATGGGTAAGTTCAGCAAGCGCTTCGCTGTCTTCGTCATCGCGCCAGCGCCTGGCGAGGTCCAGCTCATGGTCCTTTTCAAGCATGGGGGCTTTCATGGCGAAGCGCATCAAAGACCGGCTTGAATCAAGCCCATTAAGTGGTTTGGTTTGCACCATAAGGATCCCCTCGGTCCAACGACCATGAATGCGTAAAACCGCGCCACGCATTCTCTTGGAGAGTCGTGTCCACTGCAGCGCTGCGAACATCTCCTGAGCTGAACGAGATCAGCGGATACCGTGTCCTCTTACGCCTTTGCGCCACCATCGGATCATAGAAAAAATGAATAAAAGCAGTGCCTTGCAGGTTATGTCCTGTAAGGGATTAGTTCATAAAGACTATATTTTGGGAAGGGCAAAAAAATAAGCCCCTAGAACAAAAGTCCTAGAGGCTTTTTTGGAATTATCTTAACTAAAGGTTAAGCGGCTAAGACCTCTGTGAGTCGGTCCATAGCGGACTGCTCATCGATTTCTTCTACCGCTGCAAGTTCGCGCGCGAGGCGGTCCAAAGCAGCTTCATAGATCTGCCGTTCTGAGTAGCTTTGCTCTGGCTGATCTTCTTTGCGGTGCAGATCGCGCACCACCTCAGCGATGGA
>JBCCDR010000011.1:0-18471 GCA_039030675.1 Pseudomonadota bacterium
TTTGGGCAGTCATACCCAGGAAGTGCCCTATTGGCTGTTCTCCCCCAATGCCCGCAAAATGATCAAGCCAGACGACCGCGTGTCCCATCCTAATGAAGACAAGCTGCGCGCTGACCCGGCCAATACGTTCATGAGCTGGGACATGAAAAAGGGCGACATGCTGGTGCTGCACCCGCGCGTCCTGCACTATTCTTCCGGCAACACGGCCGATGATTGGCGCATTGCCATGTCCTGCCGCATCTTTGGTGAGGATGTGCGCTGGCAGCCGAGCCCTGAGTGCCTGAACCTGGCCGGCGTCTCCTTTGATGAGATGGTGCCTGGTGAAGTGCCTCAAGGCCCATGCTTGCCGCTGCTGTGGTCGGAAAGTGGGGAGCGCTCAGGCGACGCTGAGTTCCCCAAAGGCTTTGCCACCCGCTGGGGCAAACAGCGCAAAGACACCGTCAATGATGATGCGCTCTTCCAGCAGCTGCTGAAAAAGCAACACGCAGAAGCGGTTTAACGCTTAAGCGGCCGAGGGTTCGGCCGCGCCGTCCATCACAGTGTCGCTATGGTCCCCACTGCGGGCGACCATAGCCCTGTAGGGGCTCAGGCCTGATGCCAGGATAGCCACGCTGGCTAAGATCAAGACCGGCAGGATGATCGCAAAGGCAAGGCCCAGCGTATTCTCGCCGCCCAGCACATAATCTGAGAAGGACGTGACAGCGATGGGGCCTAGCCCATAGCTGAGCAGATTGGCGATGAACAAATAGCCCGCCACCATCTGCGCCCGCATGCGGTTGGGTGCAATCAGCGGCAAGGCCGCCGTCCCCACGCCAAAGGGCAAGGCGCCAAAGAACAGCGTCGGCGCAAGGCATATCAGCGAGAGCGTGGCTGTCGGCATCAGGCCAAAGGCAATGGCAAAGGGGGTTAGGCACAGCGCTGAAAGAATGGGCAGCCGCAAGTTCGCATCAGAGATGCCGCGGGCAATCATGACGTTGCAGACCCAGCCGCCTGCCGTCATGCCGCCAAAACAGCACACGATGACCATGGGCCCGAAGTAAAGGCCCACATCCTTTGGCGTCCACGCATAGGTGCGGATCAAAAACTCAGGCACCCAGCCATTCACGGCATAGAGTGCGGCGGCCAGCAAGGTCAGGCCAAAATAGATGGCGAAAATAACGCGCGCTTTGGAGCTTACAAATGCCATGACCTCGCCGACGGACGCGCTCTTGGCCATGTCAGAGCCGTTTTGCGCCACGTCTTCCAAGCTGGCTTGGCGGGCAGGCTCGCGCACAAACATCATGAGCACCAGTACTAGGACACTTGGTAGAGAGATGAGGATAAAGGTCATCTGCCATGGCTTGAGGGTGCCAAGGACGGGCAGGGTCTGCGGGCCAATCTCCATGAGGTAGCTAATGAGCGCGCCGCCGGCAATGAGCGCAACGCCGGAGCCTAAAAAGCTGGAAGCGGTAAACACGCTGATGGCGGCGGACAGCTTTTCCTTCGGGAAATAATCACTGATGAGGGAATAGCCCCCCGGCGTTAGCGTTGCTTCGCCCACGCCGATGAGCATGCGTGCGGCAAACAGGGCAGTAAAGGTTGCCACCAAGCCGCTGGCAAAGGTCGCCAGCGACCAGCACACGACTCCGCCGATGATGACCCATTTGCGATTGCCTGCATCAGACAGCCGCGCCAGCGGGATGGCGAGCAGCGCGTAAAACAAGGAAAAGGCAAAACCCTGCAGCAAGCTAAACTGTGTGTCGCTGATGCCCAGATCGGCGCGGATGGGCCCCACCAGGAGATTAATCACCGTGCGGTCCACATAGCTCACAATGCCGGCGACACTGAGGATGATGACCACAATCCAGGCATAGCGTTGGTCAGGATAGCTGCTGTTGGCCGATGTCACTGTTTTTGCTCTCGCGCTGATGTTGTGCGTTCCGCTATGGTCGCATCTGATATGGGTTGGTTTGGCGCATTGGCCATGGATTTGACGAGCGCTTGGCATCAAAGTGTCCGTCTGGCGAGGGCGATGGCCTGTCTTGGCGCCTTATGGATGGCCGGCGCCTGCAGCGAAGGCGAGCGCACCGTTTTTGCGCCCGATCTGCCCAGCGATGTGTCCTTGCCGGCTGACAAGGCGCATGTGCTGCGCTCTACCATTAGAAGCCCTTCTTTTCGGATCCCCGCGGCCACAGACAAGGCTGATGTCTGCTTAGACGGGTCTTGCCAATTCACCTCCCTGCGCGCGGCCTTTAAGGCGGCCAGTGATGGTGACGTCATCACGCTTGCGCCTGGCGATTATCCCAGCTGCCTGGATATGGGCGATAAATCCATCGCATTGGTTGGTCGTATCGCGCCGTCTGGAGCGCGCGCGCGCTTTACCAAAGCCTGTGCGCGCAAAGCCGCCTTTGTCTCCAGCGCGCGCAAGGTGTTGCTGCAAGGCCTGGAAATCAGCGGCATCACTGTGCCTGATAAAAATGGCGCCTGCGTGCGCCTCAGCGGCAAGGGCAAGAGGATGCGCGTGGCGCTTGTGGATATTGTGTGCACGGACAGTGAAAATGGCGTGCTTGGCTCGCCTGGTGATGGGACGGTGCGCATTGAGGGGTCTCATTTTTTGCGCAATGGCGGCAATGATGGCTATGCGCATGGGCTCTATATCGATGGCGGCGCGGAGGTCTTGCTCAAACAAAGCGTGATTGCGGGCACCAAAGAGCGCGGCCACAGCTTGAAGATTGGCGCCAAGCGCCTGATCATCGAAAGCAGTATCGTGGCTGGCCTGACCGGCAGCTCCTCGCGCACGCTTGATTTTTATGCTGGCGGCACGCTGGTGATCAAAAACAGCATCCTCCAGCAAGGCCCCAATGCCGACAACAATGACATGATCGCCATCGGCATGGAGCCTCTGCGCGCGCATGAGGATGCCACTCATTTGGTCTGGATTGAAGGCTCAACCCTGGTGTTTGATGACGCTGACCGGCCGCGGCGGCTGGTGTTTGCCGGGCGCGCGCTGGGCCCGGTGCGCGTGGCGCGCAGCACGCTTGCCGGCTTTACAGACACGCGGATCATGCCTGATGCCGTGGCCGATGTGCAGATCTATGCGGGCCGGTCTGAGGCAGGCTTTGTGCCTTTTGACGGCACGCTCGCCACACTTCCAGCACAGCGGAGGCCCTAAACTAAAACAACGCCGTCCCTTGCGCGCCTTAACGCCATGCGGCATAGGCTGGAGCGCATAGGCACAAGGCCCCAGAAAGACCGTCCATATGACCATTTACCTCCATGAGGCAGACCTACCCGCAGACTTTAAAGCAGCGCCCTTGGTGGCGGTGGATACTGAAGCCATGGGCCTCAATCCGGGGCGGGACCGGCTTTGCCTGGTACAACTCTCCAATGGCGATGGCGATGCGCATCTGGTGCGCCTGCCGCAAGGCCAGTATGACGCGCCCAATCTACGCGCCCTGATGGCTGACCCTAATGTGACCAAAATCTTCCATTATGCCCGGTTTGATGTGGGCATGATGAAGGCCTATTTGGATGTGACGGTGGCACCGGTGTATTGCACAAAAATCGCCTCGCGCTTGATCCGGACCTATACGGACCGGCATGGTCTGAAAGACCTGCTGCGCGAGTGCTTGGGCGTTGACGTCTCTAAAAAAGAACAAAGCAGCGATTGGGGCGCGGATGTGATCAGCGAGGCGCAGCAAGAATATGCAGCCAATGACGTGCTGCATTTGCATGCGCTTAAAGAGGTGCTCGACACCCGGCTTGAGCGCGAAGGCCGTAAAGAGCTCGCCCAGGCCTGTTTTGACTTCCTGCCGACACGCGCTGCGCTGGACCTGGAAGGCTGGCCTGACATCGATATTTTTGCCCATAGTTAAACATGACCGCGCCATCTTCCCTCGCTGCTGCGACTGATGACAGCCAGATATGGCGCCCCACGCGTTTCACGCCGCGCGTTGGCGGGCGTTTTGATGCCGCCATTCGGTTTCTGCGGGTGTTGTTGCCGTCCCTTGCTATTCTGATCATCCTGGCGACAGCCATCTACCCCATCTTCAATGCGACAGAGACCAGCTTTGTGCTGGCCCGGGATAATATCGAAGCCAGTGAAGACCGCCTGCGCATGATTAATCCGCGCTATAGCGGCGTTGATCAAGCCGGGCGCCCGTTTGAAGTCAGCGCGCAAAGCGCTGTCCAGCCGCGCGGCGTGGCCGATGCTGTCAGCCTGAGCGGGATTGGCGCGCGGATGACGCTGGAAGATGATGAAGCCATTGAAATCAAAGCCGAGCAGGGCGTCTACCGGACAGCGGAAGAAACGCTGAAGATGACCGCGCCCGTCTTGCTGGTCACCTCAACCGGCTACCGCATCGATGCCCGCGATACGGATGTGGACCTCGATGACCATCTGGCACGCTCCGACCAACTGGTCGAAGCCGCCGGCCCGCTGGGGGTGTTCCGCGCTGATGGCTTTGAAAGCCGCATTGATGAGGATACGCTCGTCTTCACCGGCAATGTCAAAGCGCTTCTCCAGCCGCGCAAAGCGCGTTTGCCCCTCAACAACGTTGCGAGCGATGTGCTTGATGATGGCGTAACGGCGCCGTAACTGATACAGCTGGCAGCAGAGGCAAGGGATAAGAGAACTGTGCGTTTCTTTTGGGTCATCTTGATAGCTCTTTCGGCTGCATCGGTGCATGCTCAGGGCATTTCTGATCTTAAATCCCACGACGTCGACCAACCCTTTGATATCTCTGCTGACAAGGTAGAAGTGCAGGACGAGGCCAATATTGCGGTGTTTTCCGGCAATGTCGCCGTCGAGCAAGGCGATCTGGCGCTGAAAGCCAAGACCCTGCGCGTATTTTATGAACGCGCCGGCACCGAGGCGCCGACCATTTTGCGCCTGGATGCCAGGGGCGCTGTGGCGCTCACGTCCCCTTCTGAAAAGGTGACAGGCGCTTGGAGCGTTTATGATGTGCGCCGGGAGATTGTCACGGTTGGCGGCAATGTCAGTTTTGAAAGCGCGGATGCGCGGCTGAGCGGTGACCGGCTTGAACTCAACCTGCGCAGCGGCCTGACAACGCTTGATAGTGATGATGTCGCAGGCCAGCCAAAACAGCGCGTGAAGGGCCGCTTTGCCGTGCCTGACAAGGCGGGCCGTTAGGCTTTTGCAGCCTAGAGCGTTTCTTAAGTCAGAAAAAATTCAAACAATTATATAAGCTTATCCTTTTCCGGCCCGCGCGGAAGGTGTACCCTGCTCTGCGCATGCATATTTTGGGCCAAGTTGGCGCAAAATGCGGGTATGGCAGAGAGTTTGTTAAGGGGTGCGTGCTAGTATGTCGTCATGTTTAATCACAGCGCTGCTGCATATGAAGGCCCGCCCATGACGGCCATGCCGGATCTCGAGGACCTGCCAGACCTGGCATCCGCTGCCGTCCCGCAGCGCGGTCTGTTTGTGCGCTCCATCGGCAAAAGCTACGGCAAAAAGGTAGTGCTGCGCGATGTGAGCTTGTCGGTTCAGCGCGGAGAGGTCATTGGTTTGCTTGGGCCCAACGGCGCTGGCAAAACCACCTGTTTTTATTCCATCACCGGCCTTGTCTCTCCAGAGACAGGCCAAATCGTGCTGGATGGCACGGACGTAACGAAACTGCCGATGTATCGCCGCGCGGCCATGGGCGTTGGCTATCTGCCGCAAGAAAGCAGCATCTTCCGCGGCATGACGGTGGAAGAAAATATCGCGTCTGTCTTGGAAGTGGTCGAGCCCGACCGCGCCGCACGGGTGCAAAAGCTCAATGACTTGCTGGAAGAATTTTCCATTAGCCATCTGCGCACCTCGCCCGCTTTGGCGCTTTCCGGCGGCGAGCGGCGGCGCTGTGAAATCGCGCGGGCATTGGCCGGCGGCCCTGCGTTCATTCTGCTCGATGAACCCTTTGCTGGCATTGACCCCATCGCCATCTCAGACATCCGGACACTCGTGTCACATTTAAAGGATCGCGGCATTGGCGTGCTCATTACTGACCACAATGTGCGCGAGACGCTGAGCATCATCGACCGCGCTTACATTATTTTTGACGGGCACGTGTTGTTTGAAGGCACGCCGGAAGAGCTGGTGGATAATGAAGACGTCCAGCGCGTCTACCTCGGCAAGAGCTTTCACCAATAGGCTGGGCTGACGACAATGGCGCTGACACCCAGACTTGATTTAAGGCAAAGCCAGCAGCTGGTCATGACGCCCCAGCTGCAGCAGGCGATCAAGCTGCTCCAGCTCAACAATTTAGAACTCACCAGCTTTTTAGCGGAAGAGCTAGAGCGCAACCCGCTCCTGGATGTGGGCGAGGATGCGCCAGACAAGCCGGCAAAAGAAGAGGCCCCGCAAGAAGCTGCAAATGAGGCTGGTGACGCCGCGCCGGAGATTGCTGATAGCCTGTCGAGCGAAGGTGATGCCGCGCTGGATGGCGACTTTAACGACAACCTCTATGACAGCGACACAGCCATAGACCGCGTGTCCAGCGGTGATGCTGGCACCGAGGGGTTAAGCGTCACCGGCCCAAGCGGGTCAGGTTCCGGCGCCGGCGAAGGCGGCGGTAATATCCTAGAAGAGACCCTGTCGACCACTGAGTCTTTGCAGGACCATCTGGCTGAACAAATGGCGCTCATCCTGAAAGTGCCGGAAGACCGCCTCATCGCCAGTCATCTCATCGACCTGGTTGACGAAGCGGGCTATCTGCATGAGCCGCTTGAAGCGGTGGCGGAGCGTTTGGGCTGCGAGCTTGAAGATGTGGAAGCGGTTCTGTCAGCCCTGCAAACCTGTACACCCACCGGGGTGTTTGCGCGGTCTTTGGCGGAATGCCTGATGCTGCAGCAGCGTGAGCGTGACCGGCTCGACCCGGTCATGGAGCTGTTCTTAAAAAACCTCGAGCTGGTGGGCAAACGCGATTTCGCCACCTTAAAACGCATCTGCCGCGTGGATGAAGAAGACATCCTGGACATGATGCGTGAGATTCAAGCTTTGGACCCGCGCCCCGGCCTTGCCTATGGCGGCGGCGCTGCCGAGCCGGTCGAGCCCGATGTGTTCGTGCGCCGCGGCAAAGACGGCCTGTGGCATGTCGAGCTCAATAGCCAGACGTTGCCGCGTGTCCTGGTCAATCAGCGTTATTATGCCCAGCTGGCATCCGGCGCGAAGTCCAAAGATGCGAAGACCTTCCTAAGCGATTGCTTGGGCTCGGCCAACTGGCTGGTCAAAGCTTTGGACCAACGTGCGCAGACCATTTTGAAGGTCGCGACAGAGCTGGTGAAGCAGCAAGAGGCTTTCTTTGAGCACGGCGTGCGCCACCTGCGCCCGCTGAATTTGCGCATCATTGCCGAAGCCATTGATATGCATGAAAGCACGGTCAGCCGCGTGACGTCGAATAAGTTCCTCGCCACTGAGCGCGGGCTTTATGAGCTGAAATACTTTTTCACTTCCGCCATCGCTGCATCCGGCGGGGCGGATGCGCACTCCGCAGAGGCTGTGCGTGACCGCATTAAATCCCTCATCGATGCCGAGGAGCCAACGCGCATTCTCTCAGATGATGCGATTGTGGAAAAACTGCAAGACGACGGCATCGACATTGCCCGCCGCACGGTCGCGAAGTATCGCGAGGCGCTGAATATCCCCTCGAGCGTGCAGCGCAGACGCTTTAAAAAAATTGCCGTTTCAGCCTAGTTCGGCTTATCATACGAACTGAGGGGGAATGGTCTAAGCGGCACATATACGCTTAGTGCAGAGGTTTGCGGCTGCCATGCCAAACAAGCCCGCCATCTCCTTTCGCGCGGACGCGCCCGTCTCATGGCGGGCCGCGCTGGCCGCATAAGCCTGAAGGAGCAAAATATGGATATTCAAATCACTGGCCGCCAAGTGGATGTGGGTGACGCGCTGAGCGAGCACGTCCGCGGCCGATTGGAAAGTGGGGCCTCGAAGTATTTCAGCCGTGCCTTAGATGCACAGGTGACGGTGGAAAAAGATGCGGGCACCTTCCTGGTTGAATGCCATTTTCACGCCAATCAAGGCGTACGCCTGGAAAGCAGCGGCCGCGGCGGCACGGCCTATGCCGCCTTTGATGAAGCCGCAGACCGTATTGAAAAGCAGCTGCGCCGCTACAAAAGGCGCCTTAAGAATCACCACAGCCGCGCCGCCGAGCGCCAGCGCGAATTTGAAAAGGCGGCTGCCTATGTGCTCTCCGCCGATGGCGCCATTGCTGCGGAAGACGAGGGCCCCGACCCCCAAGACCAGCCCATCATCATCGCAGAGACCAAAACGGACATTCCTGAGGTGTCTGTGGGTGATGCTGTGATGCTCATGGACCTGGCCCATGCGCCGGCTTTCATGTTCCGCAACGCCAAGAACAATGCGCTGAACGTGGTCTATCGCCGGCCCGATGGAAACATTGGCTGGATTAACCCTGCGGAGAATTAAGCCGCCTCCTTTCCGGTGTAAACACACAAAGGCCTTGGCGCAGGGCGCATGCCTGGGCTAAGAGGGCGCTGCCGCGCAAAAGCGGGTGCGGCTTAGACGTTGACGCCATTCTATGGAATTGACTGATCTTCTATCGCTAGACGCGGTTGACGCGAATCTCAAAGCAAGCAGCAAGAAACAGGTTCTGCAGGCTTTGAGTGAACGCGCGTCCACGCTTACCGGCGTGGAAGAGCGCGATATCTTCTCCGTGGTGCTGGAGCGCGAGCGCCTGGGCACGACGGGTGTTGGGCAAGGCTTGGCGATACCCCATGGCAAGCTGGCTAAGCTGGATAGCATCACGGGCGTCTTTGCCCGGCTTGCAAAACCCGTTGATTTTGAGTCGATTGACCGTGAACCGGTGGATCTGGTGTTCATGCTGCTCGCGCCGGAACGTGCCGGCGCAGACCATCTAAAGGCGCTCGCCCGTGTATCGCGCCTGTTCCGCAACGCAGCCATGTGCGAGAAGCTGCGCGGCGGTGTTGACGCCAATGCGCTTTACGCGCTCATGACCAATCAGAAAGCGGCTTAAATCCGCTCACTTCCGCAGTCCTGAACTTGATTCAGGACCTTTTTCACCAGTCTGCGCCCTTTCGGACAGAGATGCTGAATCAAGTTCAGCATGACGGTTGTTTTATACTGCGGTAGCTAACCCAAGCAGGCCGCAATCGCGCGTTTCGTCATGGTGACGACTAAGCTTGCGCGATATTCAGCGCTCGCATGCATGTCAGAGTTCAGCTCACCTGAGTCGATGGTAACGCCAGCCAGTGCATCGGGTGAGAAATTGGAGGCCAGGGCATCTTCCGCAGCGGTAAAGCGAAAGGCCGATGGTGCAGCGCCTGTGACGCCGACGCGGATGCCTTGTGGGCCTTTGGATGCAAAGACGCCGACCATGGCATAGCGCGATGCGGGATTAGGGAACTTGATATACGCGGCCATCTCAGGCCGCGGGAAGGTGATGGCGGTAATCAGCTCGCCTTCTTCAAGCGCTGTTTCAAACATGCCGGCGAAGAAATCATCGCCCGCGATATCGCGCTGCGTCGTGTGGACGGTGGCGCCAAGACCGAGCACGGCGCTTGGATAGCACGCTGCCGGGTCTGAATTGGCCACAGAGCCGCCCATGGTCCCGCGGTTGCGCACCATGGGGTCGCCAATATTGCCGGCCAAATAAGCAAGCGCTGGAATAGCGGCTTTAACCTCCGCATTGGCGGCCACATGCGCATGGCGGGTCATGGCGCCGATTTTCACTGCGTTGTCGCTCACGGTCACGCCGGCAAGCTCTGGCACGCTGTTGAGGTCAACAATCTGGCTTGGCATGGCCAGCCGCGCTTTCAGCGTTGGAATGAAGGTCATACCACCGGCCAGGACCTTTGCGTCCTCATCGTCTTTTAAGACGCCGGCGGCCTGCTCGGCGCTTTCGGCTTTGCTAAAGTCAAATCCGTACATGGGTCTCTCCTCTCGCGCGTGTCAGCTCAGGCTTTCGCCATGGCCTTAGCGCCTTCGCGAATCGCGGTGACGATGTTTTGATAGCCCGTGCAGCGGCAGATGTTGCCTTCAAGCTCATGGCGAATCGTGTCATCATCGGGCGTGCCGTGGCGATTGGCGATGCCGACACCCGACATAATCATGCCCGGCGTGCAAAAACCGCATTGCAAGCCATGATGCTCGCGAAAGGCCGCTTGCATGGGGTGAAGCTCGCCATTTTTTGCAAGCCCTTCAATGCTGACAACGTCGCAGCCTTCCAGCTGAACGGCCAGGATTGTGCAGCTTTTGATGGGGTCGCCATTGAGATGCAGCGTGCAGGCCCCGCACTGGCTGGTGTCGCAGCCGACATGGGTGCCGGTCTTGCCGAGCCCGTCGCGCAATAGGTCTACGGCCAGCGTGTTTGGCTCAACATCTGCGGTCACGCTTTCACCGTTGAGCGTGAAAGAAACTGTATGGCTCATCTGAGTGCCTCCACCTTTGTCGTGGCTGCTTATATGTGGTGTTTGCGCCAGAACGTCCACCTCAAAAAGCGATAGGACGCCGTGTGAGATCACCGCACGGACCGTGCGTGCTGGGCGTTGGGGAGAGGAAAGGCCGGGAGTGGCTGGAGAACCACTCCCGGTTACGCAACATGTGGTCAGCAAAATACGCAACAAGGTGCTAACCGGCCTACGTTTCGGGCCATAAGATGCCATACACTGCATCTTTTACGCGGCCCCAGCGCGTCCGCTGGCGCTACCGGAGAGGCGGCCGACCGGGCTCGCTCTCCGTGTCTCCTGCAGCAAAGCTCATGCCACCCAAGCAAGGTGTTGAATCCATTGTATTTTGTCGATTTCAATCCCGCTGGCGCGTGTCTAATTGAACCACAGGTGCTTCAAAACAGGACGGGGCGTCCCAGTATGAGACACGAAGTTCTGCATTGCATTGCAGCAAAACCCTTCTTAGCGTGATGGCATAAAAACCAGCGGGCCGCGCGGGAGGATCTTTTTTGTTAAGGCGCATAGGGGCGGGCGGTGCCACGCTTGCAAGTGGACTATATGCATCAGCCGCCTTTGCGCAGGAGGGTGCAGAAACCCCGGACGGTGTCGGCGGTCTAGTCGGCCGCCTTATCGACGGCTTTAACAACGCCGTCTTCGCCACCATCGACATCGCCGGCACGCCAGTTGAACTGATTGTGCTGTGGCTGGCCACGCCCATGGTTTTGATGACGTTTTATTTTGGCTTCATCAATCTGCGCGGCTTTAAAGTCGCTTGGCAGGTGGTAACCGGCAAATTTGCTGACCCCTCCGCGCCGGGCGAGGTCAGTCAATTCCAAGCGCTCACCACAGCGCTCTCAGGCACGGTCGGCCTTGGCAATATCGCCGGCGTTGCCATCGCCATCGGCATGGGCGGCCCGGGAGCTGCTTTTTGGATGGCCGTCATCGGTCTGTTCGCCATGTCCCTGAAATTCACGGAAGTGAGCTTGTCGGTCAAATACCGCCGCATTGCGCCTGACGGCACGGTCTCTGGCGGGCCCATGTACTATCTCAGCCGCGGTCTGGCTGCACGTGGGTGGCGCAAAACAGGGCTGGTTCTGGGCTGGTCTTACGCCGTCTTTGCGCTTCCATCGCTGCTGCAAATCGCCCAAGTCAATCAGGCCTATAGCCAGATCAATCTGGTCACGGGCTTCTCCTCGCCATGGATATTCGGCATCGTCATTGGCATTGCGACCGCCATTGTGATCGTCGGCGGCATCGGCGGGATTGCGCGCGTGACTTCTAAGCTAGTGCCACTAATGGCAGCCGTCTATCTGGGCGGCGCGTTTTTTATTCTCATCAGCAATGCATCGGCTCTGCCGGGCGCCATTGGCCTGATCATTGAAGAGGCTTTCTCGCCCCGTGCAGCGGCGGCGGGCAGTATCCTTGCCGTCTTCGTGATTGGTATGCGCCGGGCGGTCTATTCCACGGAGGCAGGCATCGGCTCTGCCACCATCGCCCACGCAGCGGCAAAAACGCATGAGCCGATTTCTGAAGGCATGGTCGCGTTGATGGAGCCGTTCATTGATACGGTCGTCATTTGCTCCATCACCGCTTTGGTCATTGTCGTCACCGGCGTTTATGCTGACACCAGCCTCACCGACATTCAAATGACGTCGGCGGCGTTTAACTCCGTCATTTCCGGCTTTGACATTGTGCTTGCGGTGGCGGTTTTGCTGTTTGCTTTCTCCACCATCGTGAGCTGGGCCTATTACACATCAAAAGTCTGGGGCTTCGTGTTTGGAGAGAGCGCGCTTTCCATCCGCACGTTCCAAATCATCTACTGCTGCGCGCTGGTGCCAGGCGCGGTGCTGAGCATGCAGCAGGTGTTTGACATTATGGACTCCATCTTCTTTTTGATGGCCGTCCCCAACGTGCTGGGTATTTATTTGATGGCAGGGGAGCTGAAGGGGGATTTGCGCAGCTATCTCAGCCGCTTAAAGAACGGCGACATACCCTTGGCGCCTAAGGCACCAAAGGGCTAAGCGCGCATCGGCAAGACCCGCCCGCCGGCATTCACAAAAGCCTCAGCGTTTGCCGCCCCGTCTTGCGCGGTGCTTTGCGCATAGTCGAGTGCGGCCGTGAGCGGCATCGGGCGCGCAAAGAAATAGCCTTGGAAACAATCGCAACCTGCATGGCGCAGCATCAGCGCATGGCTTTCGGTTTCGATCCCTTCGGCCACCACCGTCATGTTGAGCGATTTGCCCATTTGGATCATGCATTGCACCAAGGCGAGCGCTTCGCGGTCTTCTCCCAGGCGCATGATAAACGAGCGGTCGATTTTGATTTTGTTAAAGCGCAGCGTTTGTAGATAGGCGAGGGAGGAATAGCCCGTCCCGAAGTCATCAAGCGCGAGCTTCACGCCAATGGCTTGCAGCGCTTTAATCTGGCCTTCAATTTGCGCTTGGTCTTCTAAAACGAGCGACTCGGTGACTTCCAGCTCAATGCGCTGGGGGTCAAAATCAAACTCAATGAGCGCTGATTTCAGGCGCTGGGTAAAATGGGGGTCAATGAACTGGCTGGGCGAGACGTTAATGGAGGCCAGAAGGTCGGGATAGGTGCTCAGATCCGACATCACTTGACGGAGTACCCATTCGCCTAAGTCTAAAATATCGCCGGTCTGCTCGGCGGCTGGAATGAAGACATCTGGCGTGATGTTGCCAAGCGTTGGGTGCTCCCAGCGGCACAGCGCTTCAAAGCCAAGCGTTTTTCCTGACTTGCTTTCCACAATGGGCTGGTAGGCGATGGACAGCGCGTCGCTTTGAATAGCGTGGCGCAAATCCTGTTCAATCTGAATCTGCCGATCGGCGCGCTCTTCTAGGGCCTTTTCAAAATGGCAGTGATTCTGTCCCGATATAGCCTTGGCCTCGCGGCGTGCCATGTCCGCCCGGCGCAGCAGCGTATCGCCATCCTCGCCGTCATCGGGCCAAAGGGCTGTGCCCGCGTCCAGCTGAACAGAAATCATATACCCGGAAATTGAATGCTGGCCGTTCATGACAGCGGCAATATTCTGCAGCACGCCATAGGGCTCATCTTCTGGCACGGGGACCATGATGAGATATTCATCGCCAGACAGGCGCCCCACAATCGCGCGCGGCCCAGCGATGCCGGCCAAACGATCAGCGGTTTCAGCAAGGAGCTGATCGCCGACTTTGTTGCCGTGAAGCGCGTTGATGGATTTAAAGCGCACAATATCGGCCACAATGACCAGCAGTTTCTCTTTATCCTGGCATAGCGCGCCGAGGTCCTGCTGCAGGGTGCGTTGCAGGGAGGCGCGGTTGGGAAAGCCGGTGAGCGTGTCTGTATAAGCGATGCGGCGGGCCTCTGCTTCGCTGCGCCGCAGTTTTGCCTCGCGTGCACGCTGGTCCGTCACATCATTGAGCGAGACCACAGCGCCGACGATGGCGCCGTCGTCATCTTTGATGCAATTCGCATTGGCCTCATACGTCGCCATGGCGCCATCAGGCATGCGCACTAACAGCTCTTGCCGGCTGACGACCTTGCCCGTGAGGGCCAGGCTGAGGGGGAGATCCGCCGTGGGGATGGGTGTCTCGCCATCGCGCTCACAAAAATTAATGACGCTGAGGTCTGGCTTGCCCGCTTTCACTGCGATGTTGAGACCTTCAAACATCTCGGTAACGCGCCGATTGGTGAAGGTCATGCGCCCCTTGGTATCGCAGGCGATAATCGCTTCATTCACATTGTCGAGGACAGCGTCTAAGGCTGCATTGCGTGTGTCGCTGACGAGCGCAGAGCCAAGCTCTTTGAGCGTTTCACCTGCTGGCCGCTTTTTTGTTTTTTTTGGCACGTGACCCACGCTCAATGTCTCTTTTGCTTTTCTTGGGACAGTGCCCTGGATTTTTGGCGAGAAGCGTTAATATTTCGTTTGGCTCATAGTGGCCCAAAGTGACGCAGGATGATGCTCAATGCAGCCTAAGAAAAATGTGCTTGGCGGCGCGCTCGCCGTTTGTTCAACTGACCCAATGACAGGCTATTTCCGTGATGGCTGCTGCAACACGGATATCAATGACGGCGGCACACATACCGTTTGCGCCGTCATGACAGATGATTTTTTGGCGTTTTCAAAAAGCCGCGGCAACGATCTCTCCACGCCGCGGCCTGAATATCGCTTCCCAGGGCTGAAGGCGGGCGACCGCTGGTGCCTGTGCGCAGCGCGTTGGAAAGAGGCCTTTGCTGCGGGTGTGGCCCCGCAAGTGGTGCTGGAGGCAACGCATGCGGAAACGCTAGGGTTTGTGACCCTGAGCGACTTAGAAAGCCATTCGGTAGAGGCTTAATCCGCTTCGCTTGGCACTAGCTCGAGCGCCGCTGAGTTCATGCAATAGCGCAGTCCCGTTGGCTCTGGGCCGTCTGGAAAGACGTGCCCTAAATGGCTATCGCAGCTGCCGCATAGCGATTCAATGCGCACCATGCCATGGCTCGTATCGCGCTTTTCCGTGACAGCATCTTCGCGAATGGGCGCCCAAAAGCTCGGCCATCCGCTGCCGGAATCGTATTTTGTGTCAGAAGAGAACAGCGGCTGGCCGCACGCGGCGCAGTGATAGGTGCCAGGCGTCTTGGTGTTCCAATATTTGCCGGTAAAGGCCCGCTCCGTTCCGGCTTGGCGGCATACTTGGTACTGTTCCGGCGTCAGCGTTTCGCGCCATTCCTCGTCTGATTTTACAACTTTGTTCACGCAGCTAGGCTTTCAGGTTGCTTTCAATGGTTTCCGCCAAAGCCGATGGCATCCCTAGCTTGTCGCGCAGGTCGCCTAAATACACACGCTCAGCGGCATTCATGTCGTCTACTACGAGCAGGGTGGCTGCATAGATTTCCGCCGCGGTTTCTAAATCATCCGCCATGCCTGCAATCCGGCCAGCATCAAGCGGGGCTCTGAGCTCGCGCAGGAAGAATTCTTGCGCGCTGGCATCCATGCCCGATTGTTTGAACGCGCGTTCAAGGCGGGCTTCTTCTTCCGCATCAATATGCTCATCGGCTTTGGCCGCTGCCACCATGGCGCACAGCAAGGCCTCCGCCCGGCTTTCCGCATCGCTATCGGCGAGTTCATGCACGGCAGGGCTGATGGCGCTCTGGGCTTCCGGCGCGCCGGATTGCCAATTTTGAAAGGCCTGCATGGCAACGCTGCCCAGCGCGCCCACACCGCCCATTTTCACCGCCTTATTGGCAAAGCCAGAGGCGTCGCGGCCCATCAGCATGTTGAGCGCCAGCGTCACTACCGCGCCCATGCCGGTGGTTTTTTCCATGCCGCCGGTCTTGCCGTTGACCTGGTCCAGCAGGTTGAGAAAATCATCGGGTGCATCGCCGGCTTTTTCACGGAACAGACCGCCCACTTGGTCGATGATGTTGCCATCCGGCTTTGACTGCGTGGCGCCAAGGCTGGAGAGAAGGTCCGCCAGTCCGGCTTGGCGACTTTGGTCGCCTTGCAAATGCTCTAGCAAACCGCCGCTGTTGCCCAATACGCCGCCCAGTAAATCCGTCATCTTCATGGCAGTATGCCTCCCGCTTCAACTGAGCTGAGAGTAACGGGATTAAGGCCGGAAATGAAAGGCTTAATTCGATGGGTGTTCCGCCTGAAAAGCCTTTCTCGCGCTGATGGTTCGTCCAATCGCGCTGGCGACGCAGAGGGCGGCATAGCCATAGGCGAGAAGCGGGAAGATTTGCGGCATGAGGCACATGAAGACAAAGGCGGCAATGGTCTCTGTGCCTTCCGCCAGGCCGTCTGCAAAGTAGAAGCTCTTTTGCCCTTGAGCCTGGGTCTCAAGGCCGCGTTTTTCCGCATGGATGGCAAAGGCTAAGTGGCTGACGCCGGTGAGCAGAAAGCTGGCCAGCAAGCAGGCTGCGGGCAGGGCGTAGGTGGGGATGGACGCGGCAAAGGCGAGCGGAATGGCCGCGTAGAAAACAAAGTCGCACAGGATATCGAGATAGCCGCCAAAATCGCTATTTTCACAGCGTGCGCGCGCCAGCGGCCCATCGAGCCCATCTGCCAGCCGGCTAAGCGCTATAAAAAGCAGCGCGACCCCGAAATCCAGCTCATAAACACGCCACGCAGCGACCAATCCAAGCACCATGCCCAGCAGCGTGAGCTGATTGGCTGTCAGCGGGGTTTTAGCTAGCCCTTTGGCCACCCAGTTGAGTGGCGGGTCGATGAGGCTGCGCATATGGCGGTCAAACATAAACGGCCAGTCCCGCAACAGCGCCTGTCATCAAGCTGGCGCCATTGCCGGCCATCCAGCTCTTCACGCCCAGCCCCGCGACTTCTGCCTTCCGCGTCGGCGCAAGCGTTGCAATGGTGGAGACGAGCAGGCCGATACTGGCCAGATTGGCAAAACCGCACAGCGCATACAGTGTGATGATGCGCCCACGTCCGGTCAGCGTGTCTTGCGGCAGCCCTGCTAGCTCCAAATAGGCCACATATTCATTTAAAATGGCTTTGGTCCCCATCAGTTGCCCAGCGGTTTGCGCGTCTGCCCAAGGCACGCCCATCAGCCACATGAGCGGCGCAAACAGCCAGCCAAAGGCCCGGCGGATGGTGATGGGTTCGCCGTCAATGGCTGGCAAAAACGCAAGCACGCTGTCGGCAAGCGCCACGAGGGCGAAAATCACCATGATGATGGCGATAACAGCGAGGAACAGCTTCAGCCCGTCCATGGTGCCCGTAATGATCGCATCGATGGTGCTGTCATAGCGCAGGGACGTATCCTGGGCGGCGGTCTCCTGGCTGCCGGGCACCATCAGCCGGGCCAGCAGCAGCGCAGCGGGCAGGGAAATCAGCGAGGCGGAAATCATATGGCCCACGGCTTTGTCTACAACGGGCGCCAGCGTCTGGGCGTAAAGCACCAAGATGGCGCCTGAGATCGTCGACATGGTCAGCACCATCATCGCAAAGAGCTCCGCGCGGCTGACCTTCTCAAAATAGGCCCTCACGGCCAGCGGCGCCTCCACAACACCCAAAAACAGGTTCGCGCCGCCCATCAGCCCGACAACGCCTGACACCCCAAGCGTTTTCTGGAGTGCCCAGCTGAGGCCGCGCACGATCAGCCGCAACACGCCCCAATGCCACAGCACAGCGGCAAGGGCTGAGAAAACGATCACCAAGGGCAGGATTTGAAACGCAATGATGACTGGCTGCTGCGCGCCCTCTTTAAGCGCAAACGGCAACTCCGCGCCGCCCAGATACCCAAACATATAGCTGGAGCCTTTCAGCGTCGCTGCTTCCACGGCGATCACCGCTTGGTTAGCAAGGCCCAGCGCCTCCCACACAAAAGGCACCCGCAGGATGACAAAGGCCAGCGCAAATTGCAGCGCCAGCGCGCCGCCGATCCAACGCCATGAAGGTCGCTGGCTGCGGTCTTCCGATATCGCCCAGGCGGCAAGACAAATGAACAAAATCCCGAGCGGGGCAATCATGGAGAAACGACGTCCAGACAGAGGTGATCAGCAAGCCAAGACCGGCAACCAGCGATCCTTCAACCACAATGCCGGTCTTGTCCAGCCCATTGCAGCCTTGGCCGGTGAGAGGATCTGCGCGGTATGGTGATAGGCTGCGCACTTTAGGGTTGTGCCAAGCGCCCCTTTGCGTTCATGTGGCGCCGGGCAAAAAAAACATAATGGCGGGGGGCACAGCGTTTATGCGCGGCTATCTACATCAAGCACTTGGCACGGCACTCAGCGCGGCGTTGATTTCTCTTTCCTGGCAAAGCGCGGCACAGGTGCCGATGGCGCCGCCTCCTCCTGATGCTGTGGGCGACAGCGCGGCCGCGGTGGCACAAAGCACCACTGAGACCATCAAAATCCCCGCCGATACGCGTATTTTGATGGCGACCAAAGAGGAGCTGATTGGCAAGAAAGGCGCCATCAGCGAAGGCCAACGCGTGCGCGCTGAGGTGTGGAAAGATGTGGTTGTCGACGGCCGCGTGGTGATTGCCAAAGGCACCAACGCCGTCGTGAAAGTTGATTTCTTCAAGCGCAATAAAATCGCTGGCCGCAAAGGCAAAA
>JBCCDR010000012.1:0-18307 GCA_039030675.1 Pseudomonadota bacterium
GGCGAATGGTATAG
This sequence comes from Pseudomonadota bacterium, assembly GCA_039030675.1. GTDB lineage: Bacteria > Pseudomonadota > Alphaproteobacteria > Sphingomonadales > CAKZYD01 > CAKZYD01. Next base: position 15 of record JBCCDR010000012.1, read on the forward strand.
ATCCGCTCAAATGCGTTCATGGGTTGCTCTCCGCTGTCTTCAACACGCTAAGAACACTACGCCAAACACGGCGGCATTGATGAGGCAAAGTACGCCCCTGTGGTGACAATTTCTGGGCCATTTCATGATCTGTTTTGCTGTGGTGCGCAGTTATTTCGGGCCCGCATCTTAAGGCAGTCATGTCTGCATTGTGGAAAAAACAAACGCAGCCCTGAAAGTGCGATCGTGCTGAATTTTAGACTAATTGTTCCTATCGGCTGAGCGCCGGCCGCGCGCGTGCGAATCGCAGAGAATGTAGTCAGCATTTGTCAGGATAGGACGGTCATGCGCGTTGTTTTTTTACCGCATGGCCAGTGGCGTTAGAGCGCGAAATGATGCTACATATAGCGCATAAAGCCAGGCCAGGGCGCTATATGTAATGCAGCTTTACCTTCCAGTCGCAGAGATGTCGGTCAATATCTTTGTCATTATGGGTTTGGGCGGGCTTGTGGGCGTTTTGTCCGGTATGTTTGGTGTCGGGGGCGGATTTCTCCTCACGCCGCTGCTGATTTTCTATGGCGTACCCCCCGCTGTGGCCGTCGCCAGCCAAGCCAATCAGATTGCCGGATCGTCTATTGCCGGGGCGGTTGGGCACGCGAAGCAAGGCGGTCTAGACCCGAAGATGGGCGTGATTTTAACGCTTGGCGGGATTGCCGGCGCCGCCTTGGGCACCTGGGCGTTCTCCGTGCTGCAAGCCATTGGGCAGCTCGATGTGACCATCGCCATTAGCTATGTAATCTTTCTGGGCAGTGTTGGCTCGCTCATGCTGGTGGAAGGCGTGGCGGCCATGCGCGCGCAGGCTGGCCGAAAGCGCAAGCGCAAACGCACCAAGAAAGGGAAAGGCTTGCTGCGGCGGCTGCCCTTTCAGGTGTATTTTCCCCGCTCAAAGCTGGTGATTACCGCCCTAGCGCCGCTGTGTGTCGGCGCCTTGGTGGGCATCTTGGTGGCCATCATGGGCGTTGGCGGCGGCTTCATCATGGTGCCCGCCATGATTTATTTGCTGGGTATGCCTACACAAGTCGTCATTGGCACATCGCTGATGCAGATCATCTTCGTCACGGCCGCAGTCACGGTGCTGCATGCCCTCAGCACGCAAACCGTTGACGCGATTTTAGCGCTTCTGCTGCTGGTCGGCGCCGTGGTGGGAACACGGCTTGGCATCCAGCTGGGGCGGCGTTTGAAGGCAGAACAGCTGCGGGTTTTGCTGGCGCTCGTTGTTTTAAGTGTCGGCATAAAGCTTGCCATCGATTTGGTCCGCCCGCCCAGCGCCCTATACGTGGTGGAGATTGTGCGGTGATGCGGCTGGCTCTGTCCATTGCGCTTTTGCTATTATGGCCCATCAGTGCCCGCTGTGACCCGGTCATTGATATTGCCGAGCCGCGTGTGGAGATCAGGTCGTTTTTCTCCGGTGCAGACATCTTCATCTTCGGGGCCGCCACCTGTGCGCCGCCAGAGTGCGATATTCTGGTGCGTATCGAAGGCCCGCCAACCCCGACGGTGGTGCGCAAAAAGACAAAAGTTGCCGGCATTTGGGTGAATGGACCATCGCGCACCTTTACGGACGTGTCTGGCTACGCAGCGACCGCTTCAACCCGTCCTTTAATGGATGTGCTCCCAGAGGAAGGGTATGCAGCTTTTCAGCTGCCGTCTGCACACACACCCCTGGCTTGGCCGCAAACTGAACAAGACTTTCTGGCCGGGCTTATCGACGACAAGAGCCGATCAGGGCTCTACCAGGTTGCGCCAAGCGAGGTTATCGTGCGCGAGGGCCAGCTGTTCCGAACGCGCTTTCAAGCCCCCGCTGCCATCCCCACGGGGCAATACGCGATTTCCGTGATTACAGTGAAAGATAAAGTCGTCACGGGACGCTCGAAAACCGAGCTGACAATCCAAAAAGCGGGCTTTGAGGCCTTTGTGTCAAATGCAGCGAGCACGCAGCCTCTGGCCTATGCCATTGCCAGCGTTTTGTTGGCGCTCAGCATTGGCTTTATATCTGCCACCCTCTTCACCCGCCGATGATGCAGCGTATGCGTGCATGTGGCCTTATGTATTGATTTTTGCTGCACAAATGTGTCATTCACACGGTGTGACAATCTGGCGCGGGCTACGATAATAATAAAGAAAACGGTGAGGTGAGCGGCTCCAACGTCTCAAGGTACGTTGCGGCCCCAGCGATATGAGCAAATGTGCAATCCTTATTGATGGCGGCCATCTGCGCCATTTGGTCAAGAAGGCGGGCTTTGAGCCAACGCCGGACTTTATTGAACATTTTGCGCAAGAGCTGCTTGAAGACGATGAAACGGTCCTGCGCGTCTTCTATTATGATTGCCGGCCCTATAACGGCACACAAGTGCGGCCCATTTCTGGCGAGGAAATCGAATACAGCTTGCATTCCGGCTGGATGGATGAGCTCGGCCGCCGCGATTTATTCTCTATCCGCTTAGGGCATTTGAAGTTTCGCGGCTGGGTGTTTCGCGACGATGGCGATGGCGAGGGGGACCTCACAGACGATCACTTCGTGCCCTCTTTTGAACAGAAAAGTGTCGACCTGCAAATTGGTCTAGACATCGCCCATCTCATTGCGCAGCGGGCAGTCGACAAGATCATATTGGTCACGGGCGATACGGACCTCGTTCCGGCCCTTGAATACACACGCTATTCGCCAATTTCGCTGGTGATCGCCAATCCGCCGGGCTGGCAACTTCACGACCTGCTCCTCAGCCACAGCGACGCGACGCGCGATGTGGGCTGGCCAGCGGGCGGTGAAGGGCACATGCGCCGCAGAGGCCGCGGCGGAAGCGATTAAAGCGGCGCTACTTTAGTTTTTGAGCGACGATGTCGCACCAGCCTTCCTCATCGGCCTGCATGAGAGCTCCCATACCCGCCATTGAGGCCATGGCGTATTTTTGCATCTCAGCGTCGATATTGAGGCCGGCTTTTGCTTTGTTTTTAACGGCCTCGATAAACGCGTAGACCGGCGGACAATTCGTCGGATCATCCTTATCGCCAATGCCCGTTGGACCCGGAAATAGCTGATCAAAAACCATGTCCAGCTCTGTCGCCTGAGGTGAGGCCATGGCGGTGATCGTCGGTGTGGTGACTTCAAAGCGTTTGCTGGGTGGGCGCGCCGTGATCGTCGGCGTTGTCACCGTAAAACCCGGTTGAGGGGGCCGTACGACAAGCGTTGGCGTTGTCATGGTAAAGCCTGCAACCGCTGAAGGCGGACGCGCGGTGATCATCGGCGTTGTGACTTCAAATCGCTTGCTAAGCGGCTGAACCGAAATCTGGGGCGTGGTGACTTCAAATGTCTGGCTCGCAGCTGGCACAGCCATGCTTGCCGAGACGATGACAACTCCAAAGACAAGGCGGCGCATTGCCAGCGGCCTAGGGCTTGCTCGTCGGCGCAGCGACGCCCTGACCTGCAACAGCGGCCTGGAGGCGCTGCAACTCTGTTGATGTCATCACACGCGCAACGCCAAGGCTTTCTGGCGATTTTGCGCTTAAAAGGTCGGGTTTATAGGCCTGGTTATCACTGAAGGCATAGTCACGGCGTTCACCCATAAGAGAACCACTCGACAGCATTAATGCCTGACTATCATCGCTGTCTTTCTTGAGAAATTTAGCTGTTCCGTCATATGCGAACCAATGCCGTTCACCGTTTTTATGCGTGGCCCAAATCAGCCAATAACTCATCTGCAGTTTTTTTGAGGCAATCACCCGGTCATAGTCTTCCTTCAGCAACTCGGCGGAGCGTGTACCGTCGGAGAGCGTTTCATATGTAATGAAAGGCTTGCTATCCATAGTCTTGACAGACCTGCGATACTCAAACACGGCTGTCCCGCGCGCTTTTCCGTCTTGCGAGGGCTTGACCGTCACATCATTTGGATACGCCAACGTCCCCCCACCGCTTATGGTCATGAGAATACGAAGGGTGACTTCATCATAATCGCCTGTCCCTAAATCGATGTCATAGGGCACCTTAAAGCGGAAGATATCAAACTCTTCAGCGCTCGCCGCGACGGGCAAACACAAGAGTGAAAGGGCCAATAGGAAACGGTTCAAAATGGACATATGTCGCTGCCTTCGTTGGTGTTGCGGTCAGAGTAAACGCTCTGCCAGATTGCAGCAATATGATCAGGCGGATTTAAAGGGCAGCCAGGCGCGTTAATTGGTATCCGCTTCTGTCTCTATTTCAAATTTAAGCTCGCCCTCTTCCCCCACTTTACCCAGGGCGAAGATTGCCATTTGGGCGAGGTAATCCTGGGTTTCTTGGCCTGGCGCTCGTGCGGCAATCAAAGCGTTCCATAGCGGCGGCTGGCCGGGCTTAAACAGCAGCAAGTTGAGCGTTAAGCGCGCACCGCTGCGACTGCCGCGGCCCAGTTTGAACTGAAAAGGGCGTACAGGCGGATCGAGCTCATTCGCGCGCGATGTTTCGCGATAGGCATCTTGCTGGGCCAGATTGGGTTTGCGGGAAAAGTCGGTCTCGCAGGGCGCAATTTCATAGCGCAAAATCAGCGGTGCTGCTGGGTCAACGCGGATGCCCTTGGCCGCCAGAGCATCCTCAACTTGGTAGGCGAGCGGGTCTTCGCCATCTGCCTCGCACACACCGTCCAAACGAACGGCCATCACAGCAGGCACGGCTGTTGCCTTGCTGGCTATCATGACCGCGTCGCCCGGCAAGAGGTTTTCAAAAACGCCTGTTTTGGACAAGGATTGAGACGCACAAAGGGTGCTAAAAATAAGGGTGGCTAGGCCGATGGAGCGTTTCATACCGCAAGGTCTCCTTTGCGCTAATGCGCCTCCCCCCACGTATCTCCTATACCAGCTTCTACCGTCAAAGGCACGGAGAGTTCGAGGCGCGGCGCTGGCGCCGCTTCCATGACCTCTTTGATAATGCCGGCAGCTTTCTCCGCATCACTCTTAGGCACTTCAAAAATCAGCTCATCATGCACCTGCAGCAGCATGTCAGCCTGGGAAAGCCCAGCCTCCTCCAATGCGCTTGGCATGGGATCATGGCGCGGCGGATGATGTCGGCTGCGCTGCCTTGAATGGGCGCGTTGATGGCGGCCCGTTCTGAAAAGCCGCGCATGTTGGGGTTTTTGTCATTGATACCCCTGATATGCGCGCGCCGGCCAAACAGCGTTTCCACATAGCCATGCTCTTTGCAGAACGCGATCGTGTCGTCCATGTAGCGGCGGATGCCGGGAAAGCGCTCAAAATAGCGGTCAATGAAGTCCTTGGCCTGGCCGCGCTCAATGCCCAGCTGCCGGGCCAGGCCAAAAGCTGAAATGCCGTAGATAATGCCGAAATTAATCGCTTTGGCTCGGCGACGGATTTCCCCCGTCATCTCCTCCATCGGCACATCGAAGACCTGACTGGCGGTCATCGCATGGATGTCTTGGCCCTGGGCAAAAGCATCTTTGAGCGCTGGAATGTCCGCAATATGCGCCAGGAGCCGCAGCTCGATCTGGCTATAGTCCGCGGCAATCAGCACATTGCATTCCTCCGCTACGAAAGCCTCGCGAATGCGGCGGCCTTCTTCGGTGCGGATAGGAATGTTCTGCAGATTCGGCTCATTTGACGACAACCGGCCGGTGGTTGTTGCGGCCAGCGAAAAGGATGTGTGGACCCTGCCCGTTTCTGCATTGATTTGGTCCTGCAGCGCATCGGTGTACGTGCTTTTCAGCTTAGAGAGCTGGCGCCATTCCAACACCTTAGGCGGCAGCGGATGCCCGCTTTCGGCAGCCAGTGTCTCAAGCACTTCGGCGCCTGTGGAATATGCGCCGGTCTTGGTCTTCTTTGGCTTTGGCTCCAAATCGAGCACATCAAACAAAATCTCGCCCAGCTGTTTGGGGGACCCGATATTGAAGGGCTGGCCAGCAAGCTCGGTAATCTCCGCTTCCAGGCCGCCCATGCGCTGCGCAAACTCTCCTGAAAGCCGCGAAAGCATCTGCCGGTCCACCTTAATGCCGCTGCGTTCCATGCTGGCGATCACAGGGACCAGCGGTCGCTCCAGCGTTTCATAAACGGTGGTGAGACCTTCCAATGGCAAGCGCGGCTTAAGCGTTTTTTGAAGGCGCAGCGTGATGTCCGCGTCTTCAGCGGCATAATGCGTGGCCTTATCGAGCGGCACCAAATCGAAGGTGATTTGCGATTTGCCTTTGCCTGCAACCTCGGAGAACGGCGTCGTCTCAAGCCCCAAATGGCGCTGGGACAGCTCATCCATGCCATGCCCGCCTTTGCCGCTGTCGAGCGCGTAGCTCATGAGCATGGTGTCTTCGATGGGCGCCAAATCGATGCCATAGCGCGCCAAAATCAGCATATCGAATTTGAGGTTTTGCCCAATCTTCAGAACAGCAGGGTCCTCAAGCGCTGGTTTTAGTTTCGCCAGCACATCCTCAAGCGGCAGCTGCGTTGGCGCGTCTCCATCAAGCGCGAGCCCTTCACCATCTCTGCCGCGGTGTGCCAGCGGAATGTAGCAGGCCCTGCCCGGCTCAACACTTAAAGAGACGCCGACTAAATCGACCGCCATGGCGTCCAGACCGGTCGTCTCGGTATCCACGGCCACCTGGCCCACATCGTTTATCTTAGCGACCCAAGCGTCCAGCGCGTCCACGGTATCAACGCACTCATACTGGACCTCGCTGGGCGCGCTGGGGGCATCGCCGGGCTCATTCGCGCCGGCCTCTAGGCCCAGCTCGGCGGCCCATTTGGTCTTGAGGGAACGGAAGCCGTGGGTGTTTAAGAACTCCACGAGGATGTCGCCAGCAAGCTGGGTTATCTCAAAACTGTCGATGCCATCACCCAGCGGCACATCCTCTTTTAATGTGACCAGCTCTTTAGACACGCGGGCTTGGTCAGCAAACTCAATGAGGTTTTCCCGCCGTTTCTTCTGTTTGATCTCCTCAGCGCGGCCGAGCAGCGTTTCCAGGTCGCCATATTCATTGATGAGCTGCGAGGCGGTTTTCGGGCCGATACCTGGCACGCCTGGGACATTATCGACGCTGTCGCCCATGAGCGCCTGGACTTCGATGACTTTCTCCGGGCCGACACCAAATTTATCGTGCACGGCGTCAATGCCCAGACGGCGGTTATTCATGGTGTCGAGCATCTCAACGCCATCACCGACCAGCTGCATCAGGTCCTTATCGGAGGACACAATGGTCACGTCCCAGCCCTTCTCCCGGGCCTCGCGCACATAGGTCGCGATGATGTCGTCTGCTTCAAAACCTTGCATCTCAATGCACGGCAAGGATAGCGCCCGCACCGCATCGCGCACCAGCGGGAATTGCGGGACCAAGTCTTCCGGCGGTTCGGGGCGATTGGCTTTGTAATCGCTGTATATCTCATTGCGGAACGAAACCTTCGCCGCATCCAAGATAACCGCCATATGCGTCGGCTCTTCCGCGTCCGTTACGTCCTGGCGCAGCTTAAGCAGCATGGTGGTGAAGCCGTAGACGGCGCCAACCGGCGTGCCTTCAGGATTGGTAAGCGGAGGGAGCTTGTGATAAGCGCGGAAAATATAGCCCGAGCCATCGACCAGATAGAGATGCTGTTTGCTCACTTCAGGCCGCTTGCTCGCGTTTATCCATGGGGCCGCCGGCTAAAATAAAGCGGCGGTCACAATACATGCAGTCCACAAAGCCCTCATCGCCGATGGTGTAGTAGACACGCGGATGGCCGAGCGGGCCCTCGTCCCCATCGCAAAAGACTTTGTTTGACGTGACGTAGACGGTCTCTGGTTCATGAATAGACATTGCAAAAAGCTCTCTCTGCCGGTTTGCTTGCCAAGCTATGGCATCTATTTGACTGGATGGGCATGCAGGTGCTAGCGCTTGCCCTTTCGCACACTCATTACTCTGGACGTACCGCGTGAGCAATGCTGCAATCGAGATAATCGGCCTCACCAAAGTCTATGGTGGCGGCAAAAAAGCACTGGACGATGTATCTCTGACGGTGCCGCAAGGCAGCATGTTTGCGCTGTTGGGTCCAAATGGGGCAGGCAAATCGACCACTATCAACATTCTGGCCGGCTTGGTGCGCAAAACCTCCGGGTCTGCGAAAATTTGGGGCTGGGATATTGATGATAACCCGCGCAACGCCCGCGCCTCCATCGGCATCGTCCCCCAAGAGATTTATTTCGACGCGTTTTTCACCCCGCGGGAAATCATGGAACTGACGGCCGGGCTGTATGGCGTGCCCAAAGCCAAGCGCCGGACACAGGAATTGCTGGATGCCGTGGCGCTGGGCGATAAAGGCGATGCCTATTCGCGCACTCTCTCAGGCGGCATGAAGCGGCGCCTGCTGATTGCAAAAGCGCTGGTGCATGATCCACCCGTCATTATCCTCGATGAACCCACAGCCGGCGTCGACATTGAGCTGCGCCAACAGCTTTGGACCATGGTGCGCAAGCTACATGCACGCGGCGTCACGATTGTGCTGACCACGCACTATTTGGAAGAGGCTGAAGAGCTGTGCGACACCATTGCCATCATCGACCACGGCAAGGTCGTTACCTGCGAGCCCAAAGACAAGCTGATGTCCCGCATCGGGGAGAAGCAGGTCACCATCACGCTTGACCAGGATATCACCGCCCTGCCCGAAGAACTCATCGCCCTGAATGCGCAGCTGGAGAATGGCCGCTACATCACCGTGCGCTATGAAAGCGCTGCAGTGCCCATGGGACGCATCCTCGACGGTGTGCGCGCGGCCGGGGCGGCCATCACAGACTTGTCGACGGAAGAGAGTGATCTGGAAGACATCTTCCTGCAGCTGACATCGAAGAAGGCGGCCTAGGCATGTCCAAAAAACGATTCCAGGCGGACGTCCTGGTGATTGGCTCCGGTGCGGCGGGGCTTACCGCTGCGCTGGCCCTGGCTGGCGATTGCAAAGTCGCTGTCTTATCGAAAGGCAAGCTTTCGAACGGATCCACACGCTGGGCACAAGGCGGTATTGCCGCCGTCTTAGAGGCTGAAGACAGTATTGAAAGCCATATTGAAGATACGCTGATTGCAGGCGCCGGTCTATGCGATGAAGCAGCCGTCCGCTTTATCGTCAGCCAAGGCGAAGCGGCCATTGACCGGCTCATTGATGCCGGCGTCGCCTTCTCCAAAGATGAAGCCCATGAAGATGGCTATGGCTATCATCTGACCCGCGAGGGCGGCCATTCACACCGCCGTATCATCCATGTAGACGATGCCACCGGCGCTGCCGTTCAAGAAACGCTCGAAGAACAAGCGCGCGGGCACGACAACATCAGTCTATTTGAGCACCATGTCTGCGTTGACTTGATTACGCACCGCCATGTGGGCGGCCCCCAGCGCGTTCACGGCGCCTATGTTCTCGACCGCAAACGCAGGCAAGTTGACGTTTTTGAAGCCAAAGCCGTGATCATGGCCACAGGCGGGGCGTCAAAGGTCTATCTCTACACCTCTAACCCAGATGGCGCGACGGGCGATGGGATGGCCATTGCTTGGCGGGCCGGCTGCCGTATTGCCAATATGGAATTCAACCAATTCCACCCCACTTGCCTGTATCACCCTGAAGCTAAAAGCTTTTTGATTACTGAGGCCATGCGCGGCGAGGGCGCGCATTTAAAGCTGCCCGATGGCACACGCTTCATGCCCAGCTTTGATGAGCGCGCTGAGCTGGCGCCACGCGACATCGTCGCCCGCGCCATTGACCATGAAATGAAGCGGCTCGGGGCAGACCATCTCTACCTGGACATCTCGCACCGGCCGCAAGACTTCATCATCAGCCATTTCCCGACTATCTATCGGCGCTGTTTGGACTTCGGCATCGACATCACCAAAGATCAAATCCCCATCGTGCCTGCCGCGCACTACACCTGCGGCGGTATTGTCACGGATTTGGACGCCAAAACCGATTTAGACGGGCTGTACGCCATTGGCGAATGTGCAAGCACCGGCCTGCACGGCGCCAATCGCATGGCCTCGAACTCCCTGCTGGAGTGTTTGGTCATGGGCGATGCGGCCGCGCACGATATCAAAGCCAAGCTGAGCGCCATGCCGCAGCCCTTGCCCGGCCCTGCATGGGATGAAAGCCGGGTGCGTGATAGCGATGAAGAGGTCGTCATCACCCACAATTGGCAAGAGCTGCGCCGCTTCATGTGGGACTATGTGGGCATTGTGCGCACCGACAAACGCTTAGAGCGCGCGCAAAACCGCGTTGAACTGCTGATGCGCGAAGTAGAAGACTTCTACGGCAATTTCCGCGTCAGCCGCGACCTCTTGGAACTGCGCAATCTCGTAACGGTTGCTGGCCTGATCGTGGAATCGGCAATGCTGCGCAGGGAGAGCCGCGGGCTGCATTATACGAAAGACCATGAGGACATCGCGCCGGTCCCGCGCGACACCATCCTCCTGCCGCCAGAACGGCCCGCGATGGAGCTTGGCCCACAGCCGGTAGCGTTCAGCGCTTAACAGCCCTCATTTTTTGACGGTGAAGCCGCCATCAACGGACAAGGTTTGGCCGGTAATCCAAGACGCTGCCGGACTGGTCACAAATAAGACGGCTGCCGCAATATCCTCAGGCGTTCCAAGCCGCCCCAGAGCCGTGCCATCAATCATAGCCTGGCTATTATCCAAATAAAGCCGCGTCAGATTGGTGACGATAAAGCCGGGTGCAATGGCGTTGGCCCGGATGCCCAATGGGCCCCACTGCACAGCATAAGACTGGACCAGTTGCACCATAGCGGCCTTAGCAGCGCTATAGCCGGGCGCCGGCGGATACCCTGCGAACGCTGAGGAAGACGATATCCCAACGATGCTTGCCCCGCCTGCAAAAACGCTCGCCTTCAATGCAGGCAAACACGCATCGCACAAATGAAACATACCCGATAGATTCACATCGAAGGCCGCATCAAAGCCATCGGGATGCCATTCGCTCTCCTGCACATATTGGTGGCCGCCTGCGTTATTGATGAGGATATCAAGGGCCGTCAGCTGTGACCCAAGCGCGCGAATGTCGGCTTTGTCTGTGATATCGAGCTGTCGGTACGCGAACCCAGACAGGTCTGTTTCATAGACGTCTGCAGATGCCTTGCGGCCTGTAATCGTGACCGATGCGCCAGCGCTGTGATAGGCGCACGCGATGGCATGGCCAATGCCGTTTGAGCCGCCAGTCACCAGGACGTTAGCGCCTTCATAATCATAGCGAATACCGTCAAACATGGGACGCGTCATCTGGCACCAAAATGACTTTGCCGGTCCGTTCTGGCCCGGTTTTGGCCGCATGGCGCAGCGCGTCGGCTGCCTGGCTGAACGGATAGACGCCTGCAATATCGGCCGCAAGCTGCCCATCGGCCATCACAGCATCCATCTCGCGATACATCTTTTCCAGGCCGTCGGGGCCGATGCGCTCCATGGCCCAATTGGTTAAAACACCGCGCAAGCGCACCCCGCGGAACATCAGGTCAGGATAGGCGATTTGGTGTGGTTGTTTTGAGAGAAACCCATAGGAGAGGACGAGCCCATGGTCGGCAACACAGCTGCCAAGGCGCCCGGTTGCCTCGCCGCCAACCGCATCCAGAGCGATCTTAGGGGCGGCGCCGGAGATCTCCTGAACCTGCGCCCGTAGCTCCGGTCCATCCACAAGCACGTGCGCACGGCCATCGGCCGTCAACACGTCGACCAGCTCAGGCCGGCGCACGATGTGGATCATTTTGATGCCAGCACGCTCTGCAAAGCGATGCACATAGCCAGCCACATTGGAGTTGGCTGCGTTTTGAACCACCCAATCGCCTGGAGCTAAAGGATCGTATGCGTGCAGGAGCAAATAGGCGGTCGCAAGATTGATGGGGACGAGCGCCAACTGCGCCGCCGCAATCCCTTCCGGTGCGCGCATGAGCTGTGCGGCCGGCACAGACCGGCGTTCCTGCCAGGCGCCATAGCCAATCGGCAGGAAAACGCGTGATCCAACCTCCCAATCGTCAACGTCTTGGCCAACCTCAATGATGCGGCCCACACCTTCAAAACCACCAACGCCTGGCGGCAACGGAAAGAAAGGCATATCCGCGCGCATCGCCAACAGGTCGGCGATATGGATAGGCGCCGCTTCCAACTGCACTAGCACCTCACCCGCGCTCAGCGCTGGCTCCGGCAGGTCAATCACCTTGGCAACATCCCAAGGCGCGCCGTTTATCTCGTAAGCGACTGCTTTGATGGGGACCTCCTCACACAAACTATTCACTTTAATCAAAGCCAATATCAGCGCTTTGATGAGTTTTATCAGTGTATTTTCTTAAGGGCTGGCCCTTAAAATCAGCCTGCTTCTAGACAAACCCGTCGAGGAATTTTCACCCTTGATACTCACGGTTAGGCTTTAGACAAACGCTCCGCCACAGCTTGTGCCTCACGCATCACGCGCAGGAAGTTGCCGCCCATGATTTTGCTGATATCCTCTTCAGAATAGCCGCGGCGCACCAACTCCAGCGTGACATTGCCAACTTCGCTGACGTCGTACCACCCATCAATACCGCCGCCATGTTCAAAGTCTGAGGAGATACCCACATGGTCGATGCCCATTTTGGCGACGGCATAGTCGATGTGGTCGACATATTGGCTGACCGAGGGAAGCGGTAGAGACAAAACTACGCTGCCATAGTCCTTCAAGAACACGCTGCGCTCTTCAGGCGTCATATGGTCGGTCGACAGTTCCGGGGTGAGCCCATATTTGGCGCGGACCTTTTGAATGCCGGCTTGCAGGTCGTCATAGGTGTCTAGAATAAAGCTTCGAAAGGCGACGATTTGAATGACGCCGCCGGTCTTCTTGATGGCTTCCAGGCCTTCGTCCGTGATGTTGCGCGCTGTGGGCACCAACCCGTAAACACTTGAATGGCTTGCAATAATCGGCGCTTGGGAGGCGTTTGCCGCTTGCAACAAAGCATCCGCACTTATCTGGCTGACATCGACCAAGATACCGCGTTGGTTCATCTTTTCTATAAGTTCAAGGCCGAGGGCGGACAGACCGCCGTGCTCGGCATCTGGGTCTTTGTTCATAGGGTTGGGGCGGGCTGAATCAGACAGGTGATTGTGCCCGGCATGGGTGAAGCCGATATAGACGACGCCGGCCTCATCGTAGAGGTCAAGCCACTCCAGATTGGGGCCCAAAATATTGCCATTCACAATGCCAATCATGGCTGCGCGTTTGCCGGCAGCCGCAATGCGCTCCACGTCGCCAGCTGTCTTGGCAATCTCCATACGGCCCGCATTGTCAGCCGCCATTTTCTGGATTGCCGCAAGTTTTGCCCGCCCTCCTTCAAAGGTCTTTTCATACCCTTCCGCCGTGCGCGCCAGCTGCGGATAATAGATTGCGAAGACGGCAGCATCCATTCCGCCACGTTCCATTTTGGGCAGGGTGAATTGCCAATCGGAATCGAGCGCTGGGTCTTTGGTGGGGCCTGTGTACAGGTCAAAGCGCACATCAATTTCTGTATCAATCACGATGGCCTGGTCGTGAATGCGCGCTGCTTTTTGCTCTAAGCTTTCAGACGCATCCTCTTGAGAACAGCTAGATACGACGGCGAGCGACAAGACGAGCAGGCACCGCCGAAACGAAGACAGAATTGAAGACGTGGACATAGGGTTCTCAGCTTTCTGACATGACGTCATAGAGAACAACACGGTCCATCAGAGAGAAGCAGCAGAATTATGGGTTTTGGTTGCTCAATGAAAATCCCGGCTTTTGGGGATGACGCGCACATTGCGCGGGTGGGTACGGCCAACGGATTGCGTATTGTGCGCCGGCCTGTGGGCTATGGGGCGCAAGACTTCATCCGCGCGCGACAGCTGGGGGTGAACTTCAGTGTCATCGTGGCTTAAGCGGTCTAACTCCGCGCTGCAATCTGCAATATCATAGGCCACGAAATGGGTGACGTTGTTGGCGCTTTGCACTTGGCCTTTGATGAACAGCAGTCTTGAGGTCATCACCACTTTGCGGAATTTCTCCAGCATCTTTGGCCAGACGATGATGTTGGCGACGCCCGTTTCATCCTCAATGGTCACAAAGACGACGCCCTTGGCCGTTCCCGGGCGTTGGCGCACCAAGACAACTCCGGCAACAGCCGTGCGCGTTCCGTTTTTCATGCCATAAATGGCTTTGCAGGGCTGGGCGCCCCTGTCAGCAAAGCGGCTGCGCAGGAATTGGACGGGGTGCGCTTTGAGCGATAAGCGCAGCGTTTGATAATCCGCCACCACATGCTCTGATAGCGGCATCTCCGGCAAGGCCGTGTGCGGGTCAGCACCTTCAGGGCGCTCTTCCACATGGGCAAACAGCGGCAGGTCCGGCGCATCTTTCAGCCGGCGCACATCCCACAGCGCCTGGCGTCGGTCGAGACCCATGGAGCGAAACGCATCAGCCGCCGCCAGCTTTTCAATGAGGTGAACAGGCAGGCGGGTGCGCTCATGAAAATCCGTCATGTCCGCAAAAGGCATATCGCACGCGGCTTCAATCGTCTTGGCTGTGGCCTCGGAAATGCCATCGACTTGGCGCAGTCCAAGGCGCAATCCGTGCCGCCCCTTTTGCTGCGTTGGCTCTAAGAAATTATCCCACTCAGAAATATTCACATCGACCGGCAAGACGTCAACGCCATGCTCGCGCGCATCGCGGACGATTTGCGCGGGCGCGTAAAAGCCCATGGGCTGGGAATTGAGGAGGCTGGCTGCGAAAACATCGGGATAATGGCACTTGATCCAGCTCGACACATAGACCAGATGGGCAAAGCTGGCCGCATGGCTTTCAGGAAAACCATATTCGCCAAAACCGCGAATTTGCGCAAAACAGCGCATGGCGAACTCTTCCTCATAGCCGCGCGCGACCATTTTTTTGACCATCTGATCTTGGTGCGCATCGATCTGCCCACGTGATCGAAAGGTCGCCATGGCCTTGCGCAGCTGATTGGCCTCATCACCGGTGAACTTGGCTGCATCAATGGCGATCTGCATAGCCTGTTCTTGGAAAATCGGCACGCCCAATGTGCGCCTTAATATCTTTTCCAGCTCATCACGCGGGCCATGCTCAGGCGCAGGGGATGGATAGTGCACCTCCTCAAGCCCTTCGCGGCGGCGCAGGTAGGGGTGTACCATATCACCTTGAATGGGGCCTGGACGTACGATGGCCACTTCAATCACTAAATCATAAAACCGGCGCGGCTTCATCCGCGGGAGCATGGCCATCTGCGCACGGCTTTCCACTTGGAAGACGCCCAGGCTATCGCCCTTGCACAGCATGTCATAAGTAGCTTGATCATCTTGCGGGATGGTCGCGAGCTCATAATCAACGCCGTAGACATGGCTGAGCATATCAAAGGCTTTGGCAATGCAAGTGAGCATGCCCAGCGCCAGCACATCCACTTTCAAGATGCCCAGCTCTTCAATGTCGTCCTTATCCCACTCAATGAAGGTGCGATCGTCCATGGCGGCGTTGCCAATGGGCACTGTGGAGGTCAGCCGGTCCTGCGTGAGAATGAACCCACCCACATGCTGACTGAGGTGCCGCGGCATACCAATCAGCTCATCGGCTAAACGCATGGCGCGCTTCAAATGGGGATCGGAGAGGTCCAGCCCTGCTTCCTTGGCTTGCTCTAAATGCAGGGTCGAGCCCCAGCTGCCCCAGGCCGTTTTGGCGATTTCAGCGGTGACGTCCTCAGATAAACCCATGACCTTGCCCACCTCGCGGATGGCCATGCGCGGGCGGTAGTGAATGACGGTGGCGGCCAGGCCAGCACGCTCGCGGCCATAACGCTTGTAGATGTGCTGGATGACTTCCTCGCGCCGCTCGTGCTCAAAATCAACATCAATGTCGGGCGGCTCTTTGCGGCTTTCAGAAATGAAACGCTCAAACAGCAGCGAGGTGGTGGCTGGGTCAACTGCAGTGATGCCAAGGCAATAACAAACCGCAGAGTTAGCGGCAGAGCCTCTGCCCTGGCAAAGAATAGGACTAGGCAGAGCGCGCGCAAAGGCGACGATGTCATGCACGGTGAGAAAATATTGCGGGATCTCCATCTTCTCGATGAGCGCCAGCTCTTTCTCAATCTGTGCGGCCACTTTGGCGGGCACGCCATCTGGGTATCGCCGCGCAGCGCCCACCTGCGTGAGGTCGCGCAGATGCTGCATGGCAGTCTTTCCTTCAGGCACCACCTCGCTGGGATATTCATAGCGCAGCTCATCAAGAGAGAAATCAATCGCACCGGCAATCTCGACACTGGCGCGCAGCGCGTGCGGCCAGCGGGCAAACAGCCGGGCCATCTCTTCGGGCGATTTCAAATGGCGCTCGGCATTGGCTTCAAGCAGATAGCCAGCATTGGCCAGCGTGGTTTTCTCGCGGATACAGGTCATCACATCCTGCAGCGGCCGGCGCTGGGGCGTGTGATAGAGCACATCGTTTGTGCCCAGCAGGCACATGTCATAGGTGCGCGCCAGCCTATCCAACCGTGTCACTTGGGCCACATCATCGCCGCGATAGAGCATGGAGGCGGCAAGATGCGTCAAGCTGGGCAAGACATCCGTCATGCGCGGCAACTGCTGGGCGATATCCGCGCTTGGCAGAGCCACCAAGATAAGGCCGCTTTGATGCTGCGCTACATCTTCTAAATGCAGATGGCACGCACCTTTTTCAGCACGCCGCTTGCCAAGCGACAGCAGCTCGCACAGCCGCCCATAAGCCGCCCGGTCTGTGGGATAAGCAAGCATGGAGGGCGCATCCAGCAAGTCTAAACGGCAGCCGATGAGAGGACGCAAACCCTCTTTCCCAGCAGGCGCATGCACACGCACCACGCCTGCTAGCGTATTATGGTCTGCAATGCCCATGGCCTCATAGCCCTGCGCCAGAGCTGTGAGCACCAGCTCATGCCCATGGCTTGCGCCGCGGAGGAAAGAGAAATTGCTGGTAATGCCCAGCTCGATGAAATCAGCGGTCACGGGGCCATCACGCAAACAGCCCATGCAAAAACCATTGCGGCGGTGCATCCTCAAAAGCGCCGCGGCCATCGCCAAAACGGCCGTAGCGGAACAGCCAGTAGCGCCTGCCTGCGTCATCTTCCACGCGGTAATAATCGCGCAGCCGCGTCATCGGGCCTTGGCGCCACCATTCCGGCGCCAAGCGTTCTGGGCCTTCCACTTTGGCCACCCGGTGCGTTTTACGCCGCCAGGTAAAGGCGCGCGGCGGGTCTTCTGGCACGCCGTAGGTGACATCAATTTCCTCTGGCGGCTCAAACAAACGATGGGGGCGCTGGGGCAAAGACAGCGGTAGCTGCACAGGCTTTTTCGGCGGGCTATAGTGCAGCGCAGGCTCCCAGCGAATGGCGCGCTCGGGCAAATGGCTTTCTACCGGAACAGGCCGCAGAACAGCGCGCTGCCCCAGCCGCGCAGACAAGCGGTCAATGAGCGCAGCTTCATCGCCTTCGAGGCCCGCCGCGCCGCTTAAATCAGCCGGCACAGCCTCAAGCGGCTGAGCGCGCACGGCTTCCAGCGCAATGGCATCAAAACCAAAGCCAGCATCCACCGTCTCCAGCTTATCTTTAAACAAGCGGCGCATATGGGCTGGCTGGCGTGTGGGGCGCGAAGTGGCCGCGAATACAATCGCGCGCGTCCCATCGGTGCGAAAGGCTTCCAGCTTGAGCGCGCGCGTGCCTTTCCCCTCAGTGTCTAAAAGCGTGGCTAAGCGGTCGATCAAAGGGAATAAAACCGCTTCTACAGCGCTCACATCGCCAATGGGCTCCATCAGGCTTTGCACCACGCGCAGGCGCGGGCGGTGCGGCAGGGGTGAGAGCGGCGCTGCACGCTTGCCAAACATCTCATCCAGACGCACCAAAGGGTGAATAGGCGCTGCCTTTTTTTGCCGCGTTAAAGCGCCACCGTTAAAGCGCTTGGCAAGCGCCGCCGTGGGCACCGCCATGAGCTGGCCGATGGTTTTAAGCCCCACCCGGCGCAGCAAGAGTTGCGCTGCATCATCAATATTGAGGGCCGCGACAGGCAGGGGGGAGACCGCCTTTTGCAAAGAAGACGGCGTGACGATGCTTTGAGCAGGCCCATAGCGCGCCAGCGCCCACGCCGCCGCACGTGTGGGCGCTAAAGCAAGCCGCACGGTGATATGCAGCTTGGCAAAACGCGCGCGTATTTGCTCAAGCAACGCCTCTTCCCCGCCGAACAAATGCGCGCACCCTGTAACGTCTAACAGCAGGCCATCTTCACCCTCCGTACTTACCCAGGGAGACCAGCGCCGCGCCCAGCTGGCCA
>JBCCDR010000013.1:0-17334 GCA_039030675.1 Pseudomonadota bacterium
AAGTCGGGCAATGACGGCTTGTATAGAATGCCCGGAATAGGCTCCAACCGTCATTGATAAGCATAGCGCAGCTCTAAACCCAAAGTCCTCCCCCGATTGAGCGGAGAGAAGCTGCCGCCTGCTGGAAAATTATCAAAGGGCACGGAGACGCCGTTGCTCAGCGGCCCGCCGAAAGGCGTTTGGGTGTCGCCGCCGGCTTGGACTTGATCGAGCATGTTGCGGCCGTAGATGGACGCAGTGAGCCCCTCCACTGGCGTTTGATAAGCGACGTTAAAATCCAGCATGTTGGCGCTTTGGATCCAGCCGAAATTGTTGTCGGTATAGGCGATACGGTCGCGGTATTGGTAGGTGATGCGCGTGATGATGTTGCCTTTGTCTCCCAAGTCCAGATCATACACCGCGCCAAAGCCGAAAGTGATCTCCGGCACACGGGGGATGGCCAGCGCGTCATCGGCAGCGGTGATGGCGCCGTCGCCGGAGATATCGAAGAAAATGTCGGTGTATTGCGCATCAATCCAGCCCACATTGGCGCTTAGCAACAGAGCGTCAGTGACAGCGTACTGCCCTTCCAGTTCAAGCCCCAAGATCCGTGCATCGGCCGTGTTGAGGATGGTTTGCACAATGCCTGTTTCGCCCGACGAGGCGTTGACCTCGCGCTGCATGTTGGCGATGTCCATATAAAAGAAGGCGCCATTGAGCCGTCCGCGGCTGTCTGGCGTCGTATATTTAGCGCCGAGCTCAAAGGCATCCACCCGCTCTTCATCAAAGGCGAATTGGCCTTGCTGGGCAACAAAAGCCTCAAAAGCCTCCGGTGCTGTGATGCGGAAATTATAGCCGCCCGAGCGGAAACCGCGCGTCCAGCTGGCATAGACCTGCCCGTCTGTGAATTGATATTGCGCGGCGATTTTAGGCGTGAAGTTGGACCAGCTGTCTTCATCTTCAAAGCCATTGTTTTGCGCTGGATTGAGCGGGTCTGCGCCGCTGGTGGGGCATGTGCCCGCCACCACTGAACACTGCGCGCGCGGCAAGACATAGCTCACAGCGGCATCCTTCTCTTCATAAGACCAGCGCAGGCCGAAGGTGAGCGTGAGCGCGTCAGTGGCTTCCCAGTCAGTTTGCGCAAACAGGCCGATGACTGTGTGGTCCTGCCTGCCGCCGCCAAAGAAGACGGCAGAGGGCAAGATGCGGTCCTCATCATAGGCGACGTCTTGATTGAAGAAGAAGACACCGGTGGTGACGTCAAAGGCGCCAAACACACCATTATAGCGCAGCTCGTTGGAGATCTGCTCTTGCTCTAACGCGGTGTTGGAATCGAAGATCGTGACGGGCAGCGCGTCAATATCATTGAATGTTGATGTGCTGAAATCGCGATAGCCAAAGATGTTGGTGATCGTCCCCTCACCGAAATCAACGTCGATATCGGTGCGCCAAGAGCCCAGGATGGTCTCGACGTCGTAAAAGCCGTCATTGTCCAGGGAGAGGTCAAAGCTATCGCGCGAAAACGTGCCGCGGTTTTGGCCAACAGCGCCATCGCCGTCGCTGTCAAAATACTCTATCTTTGCAAGCATACGCACGCGGTCGGTTGGCAGAAACTCAAGCGCGCCGCGCAGCACGACCGTTTCAGATACGCCTTGTTTGCTGCCATCAAAGAGATTGCGGAAATAGCCGGTGTCATCGCGGTAATAGGCCGCAATTTTCCCGTTGAGCTTGCCCTCCACCAAGGGCCCTGACAGCGCGGCCTGCAGAATATAATTGTTGCCGCCGCGCCCTGAATCGACGGGTCCATCGACAGAGGCACGCGCTTTGATGCTGAGCGTGTCAGTGGGGTCTGCCGTGTTGACCAGCACAGCGCCGCCTGTCGTGTTGCGCCCAAAAAGCAAGCCTTGGGGACCGCGCAGGACTTCCACGCTCTCCAAGTCAAACACATCAAAAACCACACCATTGTTCACGCCGATATAGACGCCGTCCACAAACACGCCCACGGTCGGGTCAATGGAGGGGATGGAGGAATTGATGCCCAGGCCGCGGATAGAAGAGTTCGCAATACCCGGCGAGGTGCCGATATCTTCCAAGGCCACATTGGGCGCAGAAAAGCTCAAATCCTGCAGCGTGCGGACCTTGAGCGCTTCAATGGTACCAGCACTATAAGCCGCGATAGAAACCGGCACGTCCTGCACGTTTTCCACGCCCGCCTTCTTGCGCGCATTCACAGCGATGACTTCCGTCAATTTGGAAATGGCAGACGGCTGCTCCTGCGCAAACGCAAGGGGAGCGGAAAAGGCAAGGACAGTCAGGCTGACGGCAAGAGGCAGCGCCGCAGAAAAAGGCATGCTGATAGGCTTTCTGTAGGAGTGCGAGAGAGAGGTGCTCAGATGCCGTGCAAATTGGCGAAAAGCAATCCCTTAATGGGGGGGCAGACGGCGTATTGCATTGCCAGAGCAAAGCGCTAGGCTCGCCGCATGGGGGGACTTTCACAGCCAGCACTGCAGCGCACACAAGGGGAAGGCCGTATTGCGCTTCAAGCGCATGACGGGCAAACCCGGCTGGAACGGCTCTACCAAGCCGGCGCCTTTAAAGCGCGCGCGCTGCAACCGCCTGGCCAAGCGCATATGGATATCGCGCTTATCAACACCGCTGGCGGCCTTACCGGCGGCGATACCATGCACCTGCATGTGGAAGCGGGGCCTGGCACGTCCACGACCCTGAGCACCCAGGCCTGCGAAAAGTTCTACAAGGCTGGCGCGAGCGGAAAGACAGTTATCGAGACCTCTCTCAGAGTGGACGATGGGGCGAGGCTCAACTGGGTGCCGCAGGAATCCATCGCGTTTGATGGCTGCGATGTGGCGCGCACCATCCGTGTCCACATGGCGCCAACCGCGCAGCTTTTGATGACCGAGAGCATCCTCTTTGGACGCCATGCCAGTGGGGAGCGCTTCTTAAGCGGCCGGTTCGCTGACAGCTGGTCTGTCTACATGGGCGAGCAGCTGGTCCATGCCGAGCGGTTCGCCATGGCAGGCAGCCCAGAGCACCCCGCGAAACTGGCCGGCCATACCGCCATGGCCACCGTGCTGTTTGTTGCAAAAGATGCTGAAAGACTTGCACGGGCAGCACGCGAAGCGCTTGAAACGCCACTTTCCACTGGGCAAGCGCGCGGCGGGGCGTCAACATGGGTCATCGGTGGCGCGGCCAAGCTGTTGGTGCGGCTCGTCGCGGCCGATGGCTACGCGCTTCGCAAGGCTCTCCTGCCGGTGATTGCAGCGCTCAGCGAGGGGCATAGCCTGGCACGGCTGTGGAAGACATGAGGGGGAATATGCCATGCGCTTAAGCCCAAGAGAGAAAGACAAGCTGCTCATCGCCATGGCCGCCATGGTGGCCCGCCGGCGCCTAGAACGCGGGGTGAAACTCAACCACCCCGAAGCCATCGCGCTGATCAGCGATTTCGTGACCGAAGGCGCCCGCGATGGCCGCAGTGTTGCCGACCTGATGGAGGCAGGCGCGCATGTCATCACCCGCGCGCAGGTCATGGAGGGCGTCGCGGATATGATTCATGACGTGCAGGTGGAAGCGACCTTCCCCGACGGCGTCAAGCTCGTCACCATCCATGCGCCGATACGAGGATAAAGCCCATGACCCCAGGTGAGATGATTTTTGCAGAGGGCGACATCACCCTCAATGAGGGCGCCGAGACCGTAACGCTAAAGGTTGCCAACACGGGCGACCGGCCCATTCAAGTGGGCTCGCATTACCACTTCTTTGAGACCAATCCGGCCTTGGAGTTTGACCGCGCGGCAGCCCGGGGCATGCGGCTGAATATTGCAGCGGGCACGGCGGTGCGTTTTGAGCCAGGCCAAGCGCGCGATGTGGAGCTCATTGCCTTTGGCGGGGACAAAATCGCTATCGGGTTCCGCGGCGATGTGATGGGAGCGGTGTGACATGCCGACATTAAGCCGCCAGGCCTATGCCTCCATGTATGGGCCCACCGTGGGCGACAAGGTGCGCCTGGCCGATACCGAGCTGTTCATTGAAGTCGAGCGCGACCTGACCACCTATGGCGAAGAGGTCAAATTCGGCGGCGGCAAGGTCATCCGCGATGGCATGGCCCAAAGCCAGCGCACGCGGGCTGAAGGCACCGTCGATACCGTCATTACCAACGCGCTGATTGTGGACCATAGCGGCATCTATAAAGCCGATGTGGGCCTGCGCGGCGGGCTCATTGAGAGCATCGGCAAAGCTGGCAATCCCGACACGCAAGACGGCGTGACCATCATCATCGGGCCAGGCACGGAAGTCATCGCCGGGGAGGGCAAAATCCTCACGGCCGGCGGCTTTGACAGCCACATCCACTTCATCTGCCCGCAGCAGATCGACGAAGCGCTGATGAGCGGGATCACCACCATGCTTGGCGGCGGCACCGGGCCGGCGCAAGGCACGCTAGCAACCACCTGCACGCCCGGGCCCTGGCATATCGGCAGCATGCTGCAGGCCTTCGATGGTTTTGCCATGAACTTGGCGCTCTCCTGCAAAGGCAATGCGAGCCAGCCGGCTGCGCTGGAGGAAATGGTCCGGGCGGGGGCCTGCGCCATGAAGCTACACGAGGATTGGGGCACGACGCCTGCGGCCATTGATTGCTGCCTGAGCGTCGCCGACCGCTTTGATGTGCAGGTGATGATCCACACCGATACCCTCAATGAATCCGGCTTTGTGGAATCCACCATCGACGCGATTGATGGCCGCACCATCCATGCCTTCCACACCGAAGGCGCGGGCGGCGGGCATGCGCCGGATATCATCAAAGTCTGCGGCCTGCCCCATGTCATCCCCTCCTCCACCAACCCGACACGGCCCTATACGGTCAATACGGTGGCTGAACATCTCGACATGCTCATGGTGTGCCATCACCTCGACCCAAATATTCCCGAAGACGTGGCTTTCGCAGAAAGCCGCATCCGCAAGGAGACCATTGCGGCGGAAGACATCCTGCACGACATGGGCGCGTTCTCCATCATCGCGTCCGACAGCCAAGCCATGGGCCGCGTGGGCGAGACCATCATCCGCACCTGGCAAACCGCCGATAAGATGAAGCGACAGCGGGGCCGCTTGCCTGAAGAGACAGGCGAGAACGACAATGCCCGCGTGCGCCGCTATGTGGCCAAATACACCATCAACCCTGCCATTGCGCACGGCATTGCCGGGCATATCGGCTCAGTGGAAGTGGGCAAGCGCGCCGACCTTGTTTTGTGGGACCCCGCCTTTTTCGGCGCTAAACCAGACATGGTGATGATTGGCGGGATGATTACGGCCGCGCCCATGGGCGACCCCAACGCCTCCATCCCCACGCCGCAGCCGATGCATGGCCGGCCCATGTTTGGCGCCTATGGCGGCGCGCTGGCAGCGACATCCGTGACCTTCGTATCAGGGACGGCGCAGGACGATGGGATTGGGGAGAAGCTGGGCCTGCAAAAAACCACACTGCCCGTCTCCAACACGCGTGGCGATATCGGCAAAGCGGCCATGGTGCACAACACTTATTGCCCGGACATCGAGGTGGACCCGGAGACCTATGACGTGCGCGCGGATGGCGAGCTGCTTGTGTGTGAGCCCTTGGAGGTCGCCTCGCTCGCGCAGCGGTATTTCCTGTTTTAATGGCCATGCGTGCAACCACCGTCACGCGGGATTTCAGCGCCCCAAAAGACACCATCACGCTGGATGAAACCGGGCGCCACCGCCGCCGCATTGCGCTCACCAGTGATGGCGGACTGGGCTTCACGCTGGACCTGCCCGAAGCGCGCTTGCTGCGTAATGGCGATGGGCTGGTGCTCGATAGCGGCGAGATTATTGAAGTCAAAGCCGCGCCGGAAGCCCTCATGGAGGTGCGCGGCCGCGATAAAACGCATCTACTCAAGCTGGCCTGGCAAATCGGCAACCGCCATCTGGCCGCGGAGATTACCGCCGATGCCATCCGCCTGCGCGAAGACCGCGTCATCCAAGAGATGCTCGAAGGCCTTGGCGCCACGATAACCCCCATCTCCGCCCCGTTTGACCCCGAAGGCGGCGCCTACACCCACAGCCATGACCATTGACGTCACCGCCACAACACGCCTGGCCTATTGGCTCTCTCCCGCCTTCCCGACTGGGGCGTTTGCTTATAGCCATGGGTTGGAACACGCCTTTGAAACGGGCGGCATTCCTGATTTTGAAACCTTTGCGCAATGGCTGGAAGCGCTCCTCACCGAAGGCTCTGGATGGACTGATGTAGTCCTGTGTTCCCTTGCTTGGCGCGCGGAGGACCACAGCGCGCTTTCAACCCTTGCAACAGCCCTCGCCAGCTGCGCTGAGCGGCACCAAGAAACAGTTGCCCAGGGGAGCGCCTTCTTAGCAGCGGCGCAGACCTATTTGCCGCGTCCAGAGCTGCCTGAGGACACGCCCCTGCCCATCTGCGTTGGCGCAGCAACCCGCGCGGCAGGCATGGACCAAGCACTGGTGCTATCGTTTTATGGCACCGCGTTTGTGTCGAACCTGGTGCAAGCCGCGCTGCGCATGGGCCGCTTTGGCCAGAGCGATGGCGCCCGGTTGATGCAGCGCTTGGAACCAACCATCATTGCCGCTGCCGACAAAGCCATGACCGCCACTGAGGATGACATCCACACCAGCACAGTGCTTGCCGAGCTCTCAGCACTTCAACATGAAAGCATGAACACACGGATTTTTGCGTCATGACCCAGTTTGAAAACGGCCCCATTAAAATCGGTATCGGCGGCGGGGTCGGCGTTGGCAAAACCACACTGACGGCAGCGCTTTGCCGGGCTTTGCGCGAGCGCTATTCCATCGCGGTCATCACCAACGACATCTACACCCGCGAAGACGCCGAGGCCTTGATGCGCATGCAAGCACTGTCGGAAGAGCGCATCATGGGCGTGGAAACCGGCGGCTGCCCGCACACGGCAATTCGCGAAGACGCCTCTCTTAATCTTCGTGCCGTGGACACGCTCATAGCGCGCCATCCTGACCTGGATATGATCTTCATTGAGTCCGGCGGCGATAATCTAGCCGCGACCTTTTCACCCCAGCTGGCCGACGTGACGCTGTATGTGATTTCCGTCTGCCAGGGCGATGACATTCCGCGCAAGGGCGGGCCTGCCATCAACCGGTCTGACATCCTCATCATCAACAAGACGGACCTGGGCATTCACGTGGGCGCCGACCCTGAGCGGATGCAAACGGATGCCCTCAATGCCCGCAAGGGCGCGGCCGTTTTCTTAACAGACCTGAAAAGCGGGCGCGGTGTGCCAGCGCTCATCACGGCACTGGAAGAGCTTGCTGGCTTTGCGCCCGCTTTGGTTGGCTAACCTGTTCACCTCCCCCCGCCATGCTGAACTTGATTCAGCATCTCTTTCAGGAAGGGGCTTAGGCTGTTGAACGAGGCCCTGAATCAAGTTCAGGGCTGCGGGTAAATGGCACCCTTTAGAAGATTTTATAGGCCACATTGATCCCAAAGAAGAGCTGGTTAGGCGAGCCACGCTCGGTGACAATGGGGCTGTTGCTGGCTTCATCAAGCAGGCGCGCATAATTCAGCAATGATGTGACACTCCATTTGGGCGAAATCTGATAACGCGCAATGCCGGTCGCGCCGATGTCGCGCAGTCCGGAGTCGGCATCAAATTCTTGCAAGCCGCTCGCCTGGGATTGCGCCGCATTCACCGAGAAGAAGGCGTCGTTATAGTCGCCGGACACATAGCTGATGTTGCCAAGGCCGATGAACGTCCACGTCCGCGATGGGCGAATGAATCCCGCGCTGCCTTCCACGATGAAGCCGTCATGCCCCCCAAGGGCTTGCACGATAGAAGCGCGCGCTGTGAACAAGATGGGCGGACCTGACCGGGAGGTGATCATGGGCCGCGTGGTGGCGATGAAGGCACCGACTTCTGCCGTCAGGCTGACCTGGCCAAGAGCTTCAATGACCGGGTCACTGGCGCTGTTAAGATCATCACGGCCGCCATTGATGCGGACGATAGGACCGAAATCAAGTGTGCTGCCTTTGGTGAGGTCAACCTCAAAGCCAAAACCGCTGTTGCGCAGCGTGCGCCCATTAAACCGGTATTCAAAGCTTGGGAAGGGCAGCGGCGCATACTCATCCGCGCCGGGAAAGCGCGGCGCGATGGCGGCGCCAAGGCCGACAGTCAAGGAATCCGGCGGCGGCCCAGCAGGCGCGCCCGGTGGGCGTTGGCCAGGCGCTTGGGCATGGGCGGGAGCGATGCTCATGATGGCGGCAAGGAAAAGACCGCAGCGAAACAGGTGTCTTTTGAGGGGCATAGTCAGGGGAACCTTCTTTCTTTTTTGCCGCGCGGCGCATTGCCTTGAAGCGGTTGTGGCTGTTACGGAGGGTGCGACCAATTGGACCAAAAATGCTGATGCGATAGGCTAAGCGTATGGAACGATAGGCGCAGCAACGCAGGAGCGCAGACCAGTATGATGCCTTTCAAACAGCGGCTTTTGGCGGGTGAACCGCTGATTGGCACCTTCATGAAAACGCCGAGCCCCATGCTGTGCGAGGTGATTGCCCGCAGCGATTTAAGCGCGATTTGTCTCGATGCAGAACACAGCCCGTTTGACCGCGGCGACCTTGATGTGTGCTTGCTTGCCTTGCGTGCGGCAGGCATGCCGACTTTGGTGCGTGTGCCCAGCTGTTTAAGCGAGCATATCCTCAATGCGCTGGACCTGGGTGCAGATGGCTTGCTGGCGCCGCATATCACGACGGCCGCAGAGGCGGCCGCCTTGGTGGAGGCCGCCGCTTATGGCAAGGGGCGCGGCTATTCCGGCTCGACCAGGGCCGCTGGCTATGGCGCGCGCACCATGCCAGAGCACCTGAAACAAAGCGCTGGAGCCGCCGCCATTATTGGCCAGATTGAAGACGCTGAAGCGCTTGATAATCTCGACGACATCCTGCGTGTCGAGGGGCTCGATTGCGTGTTCATTGGGCGCGCTGACCTAACGGTATCGCTCGGCTATGACAGCCCAGCCGCGCCCCAGGTGGTGTCGGTCGTTGAGGACATCTGCAAGGCAGCAAAAGCGGCCAATGTGCGCTGCGGCATGTTCACCGCGAACGTGGCAGAGCTGGGCCAGTGGCAAGACTTAGGCGCCAGCTTGTTCCTGCTTGGCTCTGACCATAATTTCATGCTTGCCGGCGTTGCCAAACTGGTTGCAGACGCAAATGCAGCGCTGTCATGACGCGTCCCTATAAGCCTCGCCGCGTGCTTATAACCGGGGCGGCTGGGAGTGTTGGCAGCGTGCTGCGTGCGGGCTTTTCAGGCGCTTATGAGCACCTGCGCCTGACAGATATCGCCCCGCTTGGCGAGGCAGCAGCGAGCGAGGAAATCATGCCCGCCGATATGCGCGATTTAGCGGCTTTAGCGCCCGTCATGGCTGATGTGGACTGCGTGGTGCATCTTGCGGGTCTGGCCGATGAGGACAGTTGGGAGAGGGTCTCAGCCCTGGCCATTGACGGCTGCTACACCGTCTTCGAAGCCGCGCGCATGGCAGGCGTGAAACGCATCGTCTATGCCAGCTCCAACCACGCCATCGGCTTCCACCGGCGCAACAAGCCGCTCGACCTGGATGTGCCGCTGCGCCCCGATGGCCGCTACGGTGTCAGCAATGCTTTTGGCGAGCTTCTAGGCCGGCTGTATGCCGACAAATACGGCATGAGCTTTGCCGCCATCCGCATCGGCTCCTTCCGGCCAGAACCGGAAGACCGGCGGCAACTCATGACATGGCTGAGCCACCGCGATGCCATTCAGCTCTTCAAGCGCTGCGTGGACTATCCCGCCTATCACCACATGGTGGCTTATGGCGTCTCCGCCAACACCCGCAACGTCTGGGACAATAGCGCTATCGACTGGCTGGGCTACACGCCGCAAGACAACGCTGAGGACTATGCCGCGCGCATCCTCACCCAGCCAGATACGGAAGATGCCATTGCAAAAGCCCTGCATGGCGGGCGCTTTTGTTCTGATGAGTTCACCGGAGACTTGGACGCACTCGATTAGGCTGCGTTGCCAAGTTGTAGATTCGCGCACCAATGTTTGATTTGCCCCGCTTTGGCAGCATAGCGCGGCATTTTTTGCGTCTGGCGCGCCGTCATGCCATGCTAGCCTCTCCGCTAGCGTAAGTGAAAAGGAGAGCGTTGCTTTGGCGCAGACAGAGACGGTGCAGCTGAAGGAACGCACACCGCTGGCGATTTGGGCGGGCTTCCTTGTTATCTGTTTCTTCTTCTTTCACATCACATCCTCCACCTTCACCTCGCTCGGCGTCGTGCTGCCGTCCATGATTGAAGAGCAAGGCTGGAGCTGGTCTGAAGCGGGCCTGGGCTTTTCTATCCTGGCCTTAGTCGTGGGGCTCGCCGCGCTCATCCCCGCTTGGATCATCCGCCGCGGCAGCGTGAAACTCTCTTTCTGCATTGGCGGGCTGATCATGATGGCGGGCTTTAGCCTGCTGGCCACCACGCAGTCGCTGATCCAATATTTCATTGGGACAGGCCTGGCCGGCTTTGGCTTCACCCTGTGCGGCAATGTACCGGCCGTGCATTATGTGAACACCAAGTTCAGCGAAGATAAGCGCTCGGGCGCCATCGGCTGGTATTTGACCATTGGCGGCATGGGCGGCGTTGCAGGGCCTTTGCTGGTGACCCTCATCATGGGCGAAACCGGCAATTGGCGGGACTTTTGGTGGTATGCCACGGGTTGTTCCGCACTGATGATTGCCCTAACTGCAGCGGCTTTAACGGGCAAAGCGGGCGCCTCCCCGCTCGATCGCGGCGCGCAAGAGGGCGATGGAGAGGTGCAAGACAGCGGCCCGCAATGGACCTATGGCCAGGTCATCCGCACACGCCAATATCACATCATCGTGGCCGCGCTGACCCTGACGCTTTTCTGCGGCCTCACCCTCAACAGCTGGGCCGTCACCCATATGACAGCGCTTGATGTGGCGCCCGCGATTGCAGCAGGCGCGCTGAGCGGGCATGCGCTTATCAACGCCTTATCGCGCGGCTTTGGGGCGCTGGCAGTGAAGGTTGTCGCCGCCAAATGGCTGCTTGTCTCCGCGCTAGCGGCAGAAGTGGTGGGCATGCTTGCGTTGTCCCAGGCCAGCACGCCTCTCATGATCACATTGTTCGGCCTGGGTGAGGGCTATGGCTATGGTATGTGCCTGTTTGCAACCACGGTGTTGCTGGTCGATTATTTCGGCACGGCGAGGAACCCAGAACTGCTTGGCTCCATGCACCTGGTGACCACGATTGCGATGATCGGGCCAACTCTGGCCGGCTTTGTCGCAGAGCGCATTGGCGGGTTCGGCCCGGTCTTCATGGGCTATGCCGGCATTGTCTTTGTCGTAATGCTGGCCGCCATCTTCATGCGTGCGCCGCGCTTGCCAAGCCAAGGTGAGGAGCCGGCCATGGCGGAGCGGGCAGATGGGCGTCAACTTGCCTGAGGAGACGGCCATAGAAGCGGTCCACACCGCGCGCGTTCGCAGCTATTTGGCGTCCTTTTCGACGGGCGAGCCGCTGTCGGTCAGCGCCAATGTGACCGATGATTTCGTAAACAAACATCTCGGCGTGCTGGGCGGTGGCTGTGAAGGCAAAATCGCCTATGAAGCCCGGCTGGAGAATTTTCTCACCAGCTTTGCCCAGCTGCGCTATGACGCGCTCGCCGTCGTCACAGACGCGCAGACAGGCAGCGCGCGCTATGACATGCATTTCCGCCAAAATGGCACGGATTTTACGGTCCCCGGCATCATGTGGTTTGACTTTAAGGACGGCCTCATCGCGCGGCGGATCGACTGCTGGGATGGGCTGACCTATTTGCGCCAGGCCAAGGCCGATGCAAACGCCATCGCTGCGATGCTCTAGGCCAGCCGCGTGACGCAAGCCGCGCACCTGGTTCACGCCGCCGAAACCATGCCCGATGCGCCGGCCGTCGCGCATGGCACGGACATTCATCTCACCTACGCCGGCCTGGCAAGCCGGGCTGCGAGACTTGCTGGCGCCCTGCGCACCGCGTTTGGTCTGCAAGAGGGCGACCGCGTGGCCATCATCACGCCCAATTGCGTGCAGTATTTGGAGCTACTCGGTGGCATCTGGCATGCCGGCCTGATCGCAGTGCCGGTGAATGCCAAGCTCCATCCCAAGGAGTATGCGCACATCCTGCGCGATGTGGACGCGCCGCTGTGCTTTACCAGTAGGGGCCTTTCCGCTGATATCAGGGCCGTTGCGCCAGACGGCTGCGCGCTGCGGGTGATCGGCGATGCCGCTTATGAAGACCTGTTCAGCGGGCCTGAAGCGCCTCTTACAGCGCGGACACTGGATGACATTGCTTGGATTTTCTACACTTCCGGCACCACAGGCCTGCCCAAAGGCGCGTGCCTGACGCACCAGAATTTAGGCGTCATGTGCCGCTGTTATTTTGAGGATGTGGACCCGCCGCGCGCAGACGCCCCGCACGGCGATGGCCCCTCCTTTTGGCGCGCGATTTTACACGCCGCGCCCATGAGCCATGGCTCGGGCCTGTATGCGCTGGCCTATGTCATGAAAGGCGGCGTTCACATCATCCCCAGCAGTGAGGGCTTTGACCCCGATGAGATTTTTGACCTCATCGAAGCCTGGCCAGGCACCGCCTTTTTCGCCGCGCCGACCATGGTCAGGCGCCTCACGGCCCATCCCCGCCAGGCACCCAAGGGCCTGCGCACCATCACCTATGGCGGCGGGCCCATGCATGTGGAAGATTGCCTAGCTGCCCTTGATAAATTCGGCCCCTGCCTGTCGCAGCTCTATGGCCAAGGGGAAAGCCCCATGACCATCACCGCGCTGAATGCTGAGGCACATTTTAGCGGCGGCAAACCCGCAGCGCGCGCACGCTTGGGAAGCGTCGGCACAGCCCAAAGCGCCGTCGAGGTGCGCACTGTCGATGCCACTGGCGCGCCCTGCCCACCCGGCGAGATCGGAGAGATCATTCTGCGCGGCGACAGCGTGATGCAAGGCTATTGGAACAATCCCGAAGCCACCGCCGAGACCATAAAAGACGGCTGGCTCTACACCGGCGACATGGGCAGCTTTGATGGCGTAGGCTACCTCACCCTAAAAGACCGCAGCAAAGACGTCATCATCTCCGGCGGCCAGAACATCTACCCGCGGGAAGTTGAAGAAGTGCTCCTCGCCCACCCGAACGTCGCCGAAGTCGCCGTGCTGGGGAGGCCCGATGCAGAGTGGGGCGAAAGTGTTGAAGCCGTGATTGTAAAGGAAGGCGCCGTGAGCGGCGAAAGCCTTGATGCGTTCTGCCTAGAGCATCTCGCCCGTTTTAAACGCCCGAAACACTACCGCTTCGTTGAGGCTCTGCCTAAGAACAATACGGGCAAAGTCCTTAAGCGGGCACTGCGGGAGCCAGGTTAGTGGCGCAATCAAGCAAGTTTTTGGGCCAGTAGGTATAAGCGCCCGTCAGGAAAGGAAGGCACAGTGAGCGTCAAAAGTCCGTGTGTGCTGGAAAACTCCGCAACACATCTGGGGGAGAGAGAAAATGGCGGCGACAAAGCAGCCAGACAAACCACGCAAAGCGTCTTGGGAAGGGTTACCGCGGGAAGTCGTGCGCCGGGGCGTTGAGCGCGTAGGTTTTCGCGGCGAGCAGGTGCTGCTGGTGATGAACTGGCTTGAGCCGGGCATGGAGGTGAACCCCCATAGTCACCCGTTTGAGCAGATTGCCTATATCGTCCAAGGCCGAATCAAATTCACCGTTGAAGGCGAGGTCACGGAGGTGGGCGCTGGCGAGGTGTTTCACATCCCAGCCAATGCCGTGCATTGCGGCGAGCCCATTGGCGATGAGATTTGCATGAACCTGGATATCTTCTCGCCCATCCGCGAGGATTATCTGCATCTCGTAGAACACCAAGCTGCTGATTTTAAAGCGTAAATGAGCACTCTAACACACGCGCTCGCCATTGATATTGGCGGCACCTTTACCGACGTTGTCTTGCTGCGCAGCGATGGCATGCGCTGGACCGACAAGACGCTCACCACCCATCATGATTTGCTGGAAGGCTTGTTCCGCGCGGCGCAAAGCGTGCTGGATACGGCTGGTCTGAGTTATGGCGATGTGGACGATATCTTCGCCCATGCCACCACCGTCATCACCAACATGCTCATTGAGCGCAAAGGTAAGCCCACTGGCCTGATTGTGACGGAGGGCTTTAAAGACGTGCTCTATATCCGCGATGAGCACCGCTATGACATGTTCGACCCGCAGATTGAGCTGCCCGAGCCGCTGATCACCAAAGAAGCGACCTGGGGCGTTGCTGAGCGGACCTATGCGGACAAAACCATCGGCAAAGAGATTCACCCTGCCGAGGCAAAAGCGCTCGCCGCTGACCTAAAATCCAAAGACATCGCCTCGGTCGCCATTTGCCTGCTCAATAGCTATGCCAACCCTGCTAATGAGCAGCGCCTGCGTGATGTTTTGCTCGCTGAGTATCCTGAGCTCATCGTGTCGCTCTCCAGTGATGTGGCGCCGCAAATGCGCGAATATCTGCGCGCCAGTACCACGGCACTGAACGCCTATGCCGCGCCGACCGCTCTGCCCTATCTCCAAAGCTTAGTTGCCAAATTGGCGGAAAAAGGCCGGCCGCAAGAACCGCTGATCATGCTCTCCAGCGGCGGCGTGGTGGGCGCGCAAGTGGCCGGGCGCTATCCCGTCCGCATGATTGAATCCGGCCCAGCCGCCGGCGCGCTGGTGGCCAGCCACTATGCCAAGGCCTATGGCTATGAAGGCCTGATGAGCTTTGACATGGGCGGCACGACTGCCAAGGCCTGCCTCATCCAAGGCGGCGAGCCGCTGGTCACTGGGGAGTTTGAAGTCGACCGACGCTACCGCTTCAAGCCCGGCAGCGGCATGCCGATTACAGTGCCATCCATCGACATGATTGAGATTGGCGCTGGCGGCGGCTCCATCGCTCGGGTCGACAGCCTCGGGCTGCTGAAAGTCGGACCTGACAGCGCAGGCTCTCAACCTGGCCCAGCCTGCTACGGCCGTGGCGGCACCGATGCCTGCGTGACGGATGCGGACTTGGTGCTTGGCATCTTGGATGCGGGCAACTTTCTTGGCGGGGATATGGCGCTCGACTTGGATGCGTCTCTCAAAGCCATTGGCGCGCTCGGCGATAAGCTAGGCCTGAGCGTGGAAGACACCGCCAGTGGTATCTTCGGCGTGGTGGGCGAATCCATGGCCGCCGCCGCCCGCGCGCATGCCACCGACCGCGGCGTGAGCTATCGCGGCCTCCCCGTTCTGGCCTTTGGCGGGGCGGGGCCGGTGCATGCCTGCTATGTGGCCCAACAGCTGGAAAGCGACACTATTCTCTACCCGCCCATGGCCAGCGTCTTGAGCGCTTATGGCACCCTGGTTACGCCCACGCGGCTGGACTTGGCACGCAGCAATCTGTGCCAACTGGATGACGTGTCTGCGGATGTGACCGATACCTTGATCGCCTCGATGATGGAGGAAGGCACGCAGGCGCTATCTGAAGCAGGCATCGCGCCTGGCGACATCATGGCGAGCTTCTCTGCCGATATGCGCTATCAAGGCCAGCAATCAGAAGTCACCGTGCCCCTCCCCGGCGACCCGCGCACGCACTTTGATGGCGCCGACATCGCTGCGCGCTTTGAGGCAGCCTATGAAGCGCTATACGGGGTCAAACTGGCGGACATGGCCATCGAGCTGGTGAATTGGCGCGTCAGCGTCTCTGCGGGCGACCAGGGGCGTGAAGCCAAGACACAGCTGGCGCAAAGCCCCGGGGCGCCCAAAGGCAGCCGCCCTGTGCACTTGAAGGACGTGCAAACCGACGTGCCAGTCTACGACCGCGGCAGCCTGGCGCTCGGACAGGACGTGGACGGCCCCGTTCTGATAGAAGAGCGCGAGACGACCATCTTCATTCTGCCGGGCTGGCGCGTGGCAGCTGCCGAAGATGGCTGCCTGATTGCGAGAAAGGGATAGGCCATGGACGGGGTTGAATTAGAGCTTCGCTGGAGCAACCTCATCAGCATTGTGTCGGAACAAGCGCGCGCTTTGCAGCGGGTCGCTTTCAGCCCCATTGTGCGCGAGGCGGGGGATTTAGCCACAGCCCTCTTTGACGCCGATGCGCGCATGGTGGCGCAGGCGATTACGGGCACACCTGGCCACATCAACTCGCTCGGCGCGGCGGCAAAGAACCTGCTGGAGTACATTCCCAAAGAAGACCTAGAGCCAGGCGACGTGCTTATCACCAACGACCCTTGGATGTCGGCGGGGCACTTCTTTGACATCACCGTGCTCACGCCGATTTTCCGGTGCGACACGCTCATCGCCTTTTGCGGCTCGACCATTCACCACACGGACATTGGCGGCTACGGGGTGGGCGCCGGCGCGCGCGATATCCATGAGGAAGGGCTCTGGATCCCGGTCCTCAAACTCTATGAAGGCGGCAAGCGCAACGAAACGCTGTTTTCCATCATCGGCCGCAACACCCGCACGCCTGATGCGCTGTTTGGGGATTTAGCTGCGCAGGTCTCGAGCGGCAAAATTGCAAGCGACCGCCTCAACATGCTATGCGACCGCTACGGCATGGACGATATCGCTGAAGTGGCGAGCGAAATCATCGGCCGTTCCCGCTCTGCCACACAGGAAGCCATCCGCGGTTTGCCAGCAGGCACCTATCACGGTGAGACGACTTTTGACGTGCCAGGCGGGGAAGTCATCACGTTGAAAACCGCCGTAACCGTGGATACGGACGCGGGCGAAATCATCATCGATTTTGCTGGCTCCTCCGGCCCTAGCAAATCCGGCATCAACGTCGTCATGGCCTACACCCATGCTTATGCGACCTTTGCGGTACGCTCGCTGCTCAATCCGGATCTGCCCAATAATTTCGGCTCGCTCAGCCCCATCGTGGTCAAAGCGCCTGACGAATGCATCATCAACGCGCAATACCCCGTGCCTTGCAACGCGCGCCATGTGGTGGGCATGTATGTGCCCTTCCCCATTTTGAACGCGCTGTCAGAAGTCTTGCCAGAGCGCTCCGTGGCCGAAGGTTCTGGCGCCGTCTGGACCATCCAAATCCAAGGCAAAGACCAAGCCGGCAAGCCTTTCACCAGCTCCATGTTCAACTATTCCGGCGGCATGGGCGCCCGCGCCACCAAGCCAGGGCTGTCCGCCACCTGTTACCCAACGGGCGTGTCCGCCGTCGCTGTAGAAGTGCTCGAAGCGGCCATGCCCATTGAATTTACCCCCAGTTTGAGCGCTACTTTAGAGGTTCTCCTGCAATTCCTGT
>JBCCDR010000014.1:0-17300 GCA_039030675.1 Pseudomonadota bacterium
ATCGTCTTCTCCATCAGCAACAGCGCCAGCAATGAAGACATGGCCTTCGACAATCTGGTTGTCATGGGCGACGCGGTTCAAGTCGATGCGCCGGCAACGCTGGGGCTCTTTGGCCTGGGTTTGGTTGGCCTTGGCCTGCGCCGCCGCAAAGCTGCCTAAAGCGACAAGAGCACACTCGCAATGGCAGCGCTCATCATGTTGCACAGCGCGCCGGCCAGCACCGCTTTCAGCCCCATGCGGCTGATCTCCGCTTTACGGGCAGGCACCATGGTCCCCAGGCCGCCCAGCACGATGGCAATGGCGGCTAGGTTGGCAAAGCCGCATAGGGCGAAGATGGTGATGGTTTGGCTTTTGGGGGTGAGCGGTTCTTCCAGGCCCATCAAGGTGGCAAAGGAGATCACCTCGTTGAGGATGATTTTCTGGCCCAGCAAATTGCCAACGATGGGCGCCTCCTCCCAAGGAATGCCGATGAGGAAGGCTATCGGAGAGAAGGCCCAGCCCAGGATGGTTTCTAAGGTCACGCCTTCAAGGCCCACCAGGCCCGTCAAACCGCCGACCATACCGTTGAGCATGCTCAGCAGCGCCGTAAAGGCCAGCAGCATGGCGCCGACGGCCACAGCGACGCGCACGCCAGACAGTGCGCCATCGGCGGCCGCTTCGAGCACATTCACAGGGCGGTTGTCGGCATCCATCTCTTCAATGGGCAGCGCGCCTTGGTCCTCGCCCAGGCTGCCAGGCTCATCAGGCACTAAAATTTTTGACATTAGCAGCCCACCAGGCGCGGCCATAAACGCTGCGGCGACCAGCGATTCAACGGAGTCTGGCCCCAAAATGGCCGCATAAGCAATCAGTGTCGCCCCGGCCGTCGTGCTCAGGCCCACGCCCATGATGGTGAACAGCTGCGCGCGCGTTAGGCCGCTTAAATAGGGCCGGATCACCAGTGGCGCTTCCACCATGCCCACGAAAATATTGGCCGAGGCACACAGGCTCTCGACGCGGCTGATGCCAATGACTTTGCGCAGCGCGCCGCCAATGGTGATGACCAGCAGCTGCATAATCCGCAGGTGATACAGCACCGCCACCAGCGAGGAGACAAAGATGATGGCAGGCAGCACGCGCAGCGCAAGGACGAAACCAATCGTCTCCTCATTGGCCAGCGGCCCGAACAGAAAATCAATGCCCACATTCGCATAGTCGACAATGTTCTGAACGCCGCCCGCCGCGCCCGTCAGCATGGTCTTGCCAAACGGTACGACCAGCACCAGCGTCGCAAACAGCGCTTGGAACGCAAATGCCATCAGCACAACGCGGGGATTAATGTCCTTGCGGCTTTCTGAAAACGCGATGGCGATGGCGATGAGGAAGAGGATGCCGGCGAGTCCAATCATAAGGCACCTTGTCCTGAACGTGATTCAGGACCTCCCTCAGGCTCTGGCGCGTTTACTTTCAAGAGATCCCGGATCAAGTCCGGGATGACGGTGTGGGTTTTTGCTGGTGGGGCAACCCCCTCCCTCAATCCCTCCCCCGGGGCGGGAGAGGGAAGAACGAGACCGCCCTTAAAGACGTTCCCTCTCCCGTTCCGGGGGAGGGTTAGGGAGGGGGCCATAACGCTATTCCCCATAAGGCAACCAGATGTTTTTAACCTCACTGCCCAGCCGCAGCAGCGCATCGCCATCAAATATCGGGTGCGTCCAATCCAGCGCCTGGCCATGGCTACACCACATGCGCTTCATATTCTGCGCGCCAGCGATTTCGGCCATTTTGCAGGTCTTGGCGTCTGCATGAACCCACAGGCCATCGACACCGTCATGCTCGGCCAGTGTTTTGGTCATTTCAGCGGATTCGCCCGTGACGATGTTGATCACGCCAGGGGGACTGTCTGAGGCTTCCAAGATGTGGATGAGTTCCGTCGCGGCGATGGGATAGTCAAAGGACGGAATGGCGACCACTGTATTGCCAGCAGCAATGGCAAAGGCCACCATGGTCACGAAATTGAGCAGCGGCGCTTCATTGGGGCAGACGATGCCAACAACGCCCTGCGGCTCATGTTGAGCGAGTGTGATGTTGGATTTCGGCGGGCTGTGGACGGCGCCATCAAATTTATCGGCCCAGGCAGCTGCAGAAAACAAGCGCTCAACACAGGCCCTGCTTTCGGTATTGGCTGTTTTTAGGTCCCGCGCCTCTTCGAGGTCAGCTTTTCTCGTACCGACAAATTCTGAGAGTGTCACCCCAATCTGATGTTGGCGCTTTTCATAATTCTCCGCCAAGAAGTACAGGATTTGGGCGCGTTGATGCCCCGTCATCGCGGCCCAAGTATTTTTCGCCTTTACTGCTGCTTCAACGGCGTTTCGAATGTCTTTGCGATTACCTATGCCGACGCGGTCTAGCGGTGTTCCGTTACTCCAATGCGCGCGCGACAAGATGCGCTTGGTTCGACCATTGTCGTTACGGACCTGTTTGCCACCTATATAATTTTTCGTCGTTTTGTCGTGATATGGCTTGTCTAGAGTTTTGGGTAGTGGATGGACTAAGGGCATTTCCTCCGTCCAAGGCCAGTCTTGCTTCACATACGCGCGCAGTCCCTCCAGCCCGCCTTCACGGCCATAACCGCTTTCCTTCATACCGCCAAAGCCGACGGCCGCATCAAACTGATTAGCGGTGTTGATCCAGACAACGCCGGCCTCCACGCGGCCAGCCATATCCATGGCCCGGCCGATGTTTTCGCTCCAGATGGAGGCGGCGAGGCCGTAGCGGGTGTTGTTGGCGAGCGCGGCTGCTTCGGGCAGGGTGCGGAAGGATTGGACGGTGAGGACCGGCCCGAAGATTTCCTCGCGCACCGCCACATTGGCTTGCTCAACGTCTAAGAGCAGGCTGGGTTTGATAAAGCAGCCGCCTTTTGGGCAGTCGATGGCGGGCTGCCAGAGGGTGGCGCCTTCATGGACTGCGTCCGTCATATGCTGCTCGACATGGCTGACTTGTACGGGGTCTGCCAGCGCGCCCATGTCGATGGCTTTGTCCAGCGGATCGCCGATGCGGAAGGTGCTCAGCCGGGCTTTGAGTTTGGCGACGAGCGCTTCTTCCACGCTTTCCTGCACCAGCAGCCGCGAGCCTGCGCAGCAGACCTCGCCTTGGTTGAAGAAGATGGCATCAACCAGGCCTTCGACCGCGCTATCCAGGTCGGCATCGTCAAATACGATGTAGGGGCTTTTGCCGCCGAGTTCTAAGGTAAGCGCTTTGCCGGTGCCGGCCGTTTCGGCAGCGATGGCCTTGCCAACGCTGGTGGAGCCGGTGAAGGCAATTTTTTGGATGTCCTTGTGGCCGACAATCATCTCGCCCACCGCGCCATCGCCAGTGACGATGTTGAGCACGCCGTCGGGCAGACCGACCTCCTTGGCCAGTTCTGCGAAATAGAGGGCTGAGAGGGAGGTGTATTCCGCTGGTTTAAGCACCACAGTGTTGCCGGCTGCCAGCGCTGGCGCGACTTTCCAGGCCAGCATCAGCAGGGGGAAGTTCCAGGGGATAATCTGTCCGCACACGCCGTGCGGCTGCGCGCCGGGCAGGGTGCTTTCTAAAATCTGCGCCCAGCCGGCATGGTGATAGAAATGCCGCGCGACCAGGGGGATATCGATATCGCGTGTTTCGCGGATGGGCTTGCCGTTGTCGAGGGTGTCGAGCACGGCCAGGAACCGGCATTCCTTCTGGACGATCCGCGCTAACGCATAGAGATGGCGGGCGCGTTCATGGCCGCTGAGCTTGCTCCAAGGGCCAAAGGCCTCGCTGGCTGCTTTGACGGCTTTGTTCACATCCGCCTTGGTGGCCTGGGTGAGCTTCGCCAGCGTTTTGCCCGTCGCTGGGTTCTTCGTTGGGAAGAGAGCCTTGCCTGCCTTTGTAAACGTTCCGCCTATGAAATGACCGAAGCCTTTGTCATGGGCTTTCAGCCACTCATAGGCGAAGCTGGCGTCTTCCGGCGCGGGGCCATAGTCCATGCTGTCCAAAATCTCTGGAATGCTGGCCATGGCGTTATCCTAGAGGATTGTGGTCGGCGCAGGCGTAGCGGCCGGTGGCGTGGTGGTGGAGCTGGCGCTCAATGTCGCCCAGCAGGCGTGAGGCGCCGAAGCGGAACAGGGTGGGGCTTAGCCACGGCCGGCCCAGCTCCTCTTTCATGAGGATGAGATAGGCGAGCGCGTCTTTGGCCGTGCCGATACCGCCAGCGGGCTTAAAGCCGACTTTTTGGCCGGTCATGTCTTGATAGGCGCGAATGGCGCGCACCATGGTCAGCGACACGGGCAGGGTGGCGTTCACGCTTTCCATGCCGGTGGAGGTTTTGATGAAATCCGCGCCGGCCATCATGGCGACCATACTCGCCTGGCCGACCTCTTTGAGGCTGCCGAGCTCCCCGGTCGCTAAGATGGCTTTGAGATGGGCAGGGCCGCAAGCTTCGCGGAAGGCTTTGACTTCATCGTAGAGTGCTTGCCAATTGCGCGTGAGCACATGGCGGCGGGAGATGACAATATCGATTTCCTCCGCGCCTGCCGCAACGGAGGCCTTAATTTCGGCTAGACGCGTTTCAAAGGGCGATAGGCCTGCCGGAAAGCCGGTGGAGACGGCGGCTATGGGAATACCGGTGCCGTCCAGCGCGTCTTTGGCAGGGCCAATCATATCGTGATAGACGCATACGGCGCCGACGCTGAGCGGCAAATGGTCGATGCCAAGCTGCGCCTTTAAATCCGCGCGCAGCGGCTGGCGGGCTTTGGCGCACAGCCGGCGCACCCGGCCTGTCGTGTCATCGCCGGCAAGCGTGGTCAGATCAATGCAGCTGATGGCTTTGAGCAGCCAAGCCGCTTGCCACTGCTTTTTCACGCTGCGCCGGCCGGCGAGGCTGGCAATGCGCCGGTCAATCGCCGCCCTGTTCGCGCGCACGCTGGCGACCACGTCTAAGTCCAGCGCCGTGCCCGGATTGCGGGCATGCGGCGCGAGCGCGGTCACGTTTGCGGGTGAGGCCATGATCGGTCCTGTATTGAGCTGGCAAGCCAAGCGATGGTAAGCGGAAGTCTCCCTCGTCGCTAGCAGATTGCTTTGCCCATGACAAACCAAGTGACAAACCAAGCCGGCACACCGCCCTATACTGACCTCATCGCGCGCTGCGCCGCGGCTATGCGGGACAAGCACAGCGGCGCTTTTCCAAAGACAGCCTTGGTGCTGGGCAGCGGCTTGGGGCCCTTTGGTGAAGAGATCGAGCTGGAAACGATCATTCCCTATGGTGAGATTCCCGGCTTCCCTCAATCGACTGTCGCTGGCCATGAAGGCCGGTTCTTAATTGGCAAGGCGGCGGGCCACCCAGTTATCTGCATGCAAGGGCGCGTGCATCTCTATGAGGGCTATCCAGCGTCCCTGCTGGCTGTGCCCATCCGCGTGCTCAAAACGCTTGGTATTGAGCGGCTGATTTTGACCAATGCCGCTGGCTCCATTCGCCCCGATATGCCGCCCGGCAGCTTGATGATGATCACCGACCATATCAACCTCTCCGGCCAAAACCCGCTGATTGGGCCCAATGCGGATGATTTCGGCCCGCGCTTTCATGATGTGTCTGAAGCCTGGACACCGGCCCTGCAGGAAGCGCTGCTGGACGCGTCGGCTGCCAGCGGTGTCGCCTTGCACCGCGGGGTCTATCTGCAAGTCACAGGGCCTAATTTTGAAACACCGGCAGAGATCCGCGCCTTTGGACGTCTCGGCGCGGATGCGGTTGGCATGTCCACAGTTCCTGAAGTGCTGGTCGCAAGCCACTCTGGGATGCAGGTCGCGGGAATCAGTCTCATCACAAATATGGCGGCAGGGCTGTCTCCCGTGGAGCTCACGCACACGGAAACCATCGAAGAAGCGGAAAAAGCGTATGAAAAAATCAAGGCGCTTCTTCAGGCGTTTTTTGAGCGTTTGTGACCGCATGCCATAAGGGTGTGTGTGTCATAGACCCTTGACGTCCTTGGGTGTCATAAAAACTTCACTGCCTAAACACAAATCGCCCGTCGCCGGTAAGGCGATGGTAACCCGCTGTCCCACACACCTACACGCATAGAGTTTATATCCGGGGTCGGGGGACCCCCTCTGGAGGGACAATGGGCTATCGCCGCAATCCACTTAACGCGCTTTCTTTGCGCGCAAAAATACGCAT
The DNA here is from genome assembly GCA_039030675.1 of Pseudomonadota bacterium. GTDB lineage: Bacteria > Pseudomonadota > Alphaproteobacteria > Sphingomonadales > CAKZYD01 > CAKZYD01. Next base: position 6,170 of record JBCCDR010000014.1, read on the forward strand.
CGCTACAGGTGTGGCCTTGGCTAAGTTAGCTGTTTTATTCCTGGTGTTGCGCCTATGGCTGATGCCGGCTGATCTGTCCTTAGCGCAGGGGCTTGGCGTTACGGTTTTGTTTGTGGGCGCCGCTATGATTTCGCTCATGACGGCCTGGATCTTAGGATCGGCAACGCAGCGCCCGCTGGCATGCGCGCATGGCTATTTGGAGATGCTGAAAAAGGGCGATACGTCCTTCCAGGTGCGCAGTGATGGCGATGGGCAGATCCATGCCCTGTTTCAAACCATTGCGGAGCTGCGCGATACGGTTGAAAAAGCCAATGCCGGCCTGCAGATGATCGATAATGTGCCCACGGCCGTGATGGTCTGTGATCCCAAGGATGATTTTAAGATCACCTATTTGAATGCCTCGTCAGAGATGGTGCTGCATAAGATATCGCATTTGCTCCCCGTGCCAGCGAATGACCTGCTTGGCAGGTCCGTTGATATTTTTCACAAAAGTCCCAACCATCAACGCCGCTTGCTGGCAGACATGCGCAATTTGCCGTTTACGACTGTGATTGCGCTGGGGGAGGAAAAAATCCGCCTCAACGTCAATGCCATCACCAATCTAAAAGGCGAGTATGTGGGCCCGATGCTGTGCTGGGATATCATCACCCAGCAAAATCATATCGAGCAGCAATTTGACGACAGCGTCAACGCCATGGTCGGCCAGCTTGGCCAGGCCTTTGAGGCCATGCAAAGCGAGATGGCCGCACTTGGCGATGATGCTAAGGCCGCGGTAACGGCCAGCGAGAGTGTGTCTGAAGCAGCTCAAACAACGGCTGCAAACGTGGAAACTGTCGCGGCGGCGGCTGAAGAGCTCTCCGGCTCGGTGCGCGAAATTAGCGAACAAATGAGCCGCTCGACGCAAATGGCCACTGAGGCAGGCGCCCTGTCAGCGGATGCATCCAGCCAAGCTGAAGGTCTTTCAGAGGCGGCGGAGAAAATCAGTGAAGTCATCACCATGATTTCCTCCATCGCCGAGCAAACCAACCTCCTCGCGCTCAATGCCACGATCGAAGCTGCCCGCGCTGGCGATGCCGGCAAGGGCTTTGCTGTGGTGGCCAATGAAGTTAAAAACCTGGCCAGCCAGACGGCCAAAGCGACTGACGATATTCAGAACCAAATTGAAAGCGTTCAGACCATTGCGACGGGCACCGTCGGCGCCGTCGCCCGCGTCACAGAACAGATGGAGCAGATGACCCAGATCTTCGCGTCCGTCGCTGCGGCTGTTGAAGAGCAATCAGCTGCAACCCTTGAGATTAGCGGCAACGCGCAAAAAGCGGCGGTTGGCACCCAGCAAGTCACAGCGCAAATGCATGATGTGCATGAGGCGGGCCTGCGCTCGCAAGAGGCGGCCAATAAGAGCTTTGCCGCCTCCCAAGAGCTCGCTCAGGTCAATGAAGATTTGGGCCATGCCGCAGCGGACTTCTTAAAGTCTGTGCAAGAAGCAGCCGCAGCTTAAACGGGCGGCAGAAGAGGGTTGAGCGCTGGGTCGTCCAGCGCTCGGCTCTGGCCAGGCCCGGTTTCAACCCGGGCGCCATCGGGAATATACTGCAAGATCAGCGCTTTGCGCACCGTGTCGGTTGTATTCGGCCCTGTGGCATGCGGCGTGAGCGAAGAGAAAATCACGGCATCGCCTGCCTTGGCTGGGCAACACAGCACCTTGTCTTTGTGGGCTTTTATGCCTTCCACCTCCAGACCATAAGGCTGGTTTTCATGCGCTAAAGTGCCCTTGTGCTGAAGGCCGGGGATGACCCAGGGGCAGCCATTCTCCTCCGTCGCATCATTTAAAGCGAGCCAGAGCGTGACATAAGCCTGGGGCTCCACAAAGGTATAACCATTGTCCTGGTGAAACGGGAATTCGCGCGCTTCGCCTGGCTTCTTGTAGACTGCCTGGTCCCAATACAGCCGCACGGCTGGGCCAATCAGATCCTGCATGATAGCCGCCATCTGTGGTGACAGCGCAGCGTCACGAACAGTTTCACTGCGGGTCACCAGGTTGCGCGAAAAGCTCATGCGGTCCTTCTTGTAGGTCAGCACATAATCGTCAGCCATGGTGAGCACGCTGTCTGGCTCGCCTGCCTCGCAAGCATCAACGGCCTCGCGCAGAGATGTGAGTGCGTCGGTGTCCAGCAGAGCGGGCATGTGCAGCCAGCCTTCTGCGTTGTACAGCTCTACTTGGGCTGGGCTCAGCGCCTTTAGGTCTGCGGTGGGTCGCTCAGGCCAGCGAAAGCCGGTGTTGGACGGGTGGGGCTTGAGGCTTGTCTCGCTCTGGTTTAGCACGGGGAACCTACGGCCCTTCTGTGAGATCTATGACACACCTTCCTGCCTCCTTACCCAAAGCTGAACTGCATTGCCACTTAGAAGGCACGGTGGCGCCCGGCGTTGCACAGCAGTTGGCGGCGCGCCATGGCATGGATATCAGCGCGGCCATCAAGCCTGATGGCACTTATAACTGGCAGGACTTTAATGGCTTTTTGAGCATCTACGATGTGATCGCCGAATGCGTGCGCACGCCCGAAGATTATTACGACATCATGATGGACTATTACCGCAGCGCCAGCGCCCATGGCCTGATTTATGGCGAGATGTTCATCTCCTCCGACCATCCTGAAAAAGTCGGCATCAGCTACGACACCTTCATGGACACGCTCAATTCCGCCGCTGACCGGCTGGAGGAAGAACACGGCGTCGTCATCCGCTTCGTCCTGCACGTGGTGCGCCATTATGGCGTTGAGGGTGCGCGGGCGGTCGCGAAGCTTGTTGAGACCAATCCCAAGCGGCGGGTGACGGGCCTTGGTATCGCTGGGGATGAAGCGCATTTGGATCATAAGGACTTCATCTTTGCTTTTGAGGCCGCCCGGGCTGCCGGTCTGCGCTGTACGGCCCATGCAGGGGAACATTTGGGGCCGGAGAGTGTGCGCTCAGCGGTTCTGGACTTACAGGCCGAACGCATCGGCCACGGTGTGCGCGCCATTGAAGACCCGGACGTGGTGGCCCTGCTGAAAGAGCGCGACATTACCTTGGAAGTCTGCCCCTCCTCCAACGTGTGTTTGGGCGTTGCGCCTACTATCGCGGCTCATCCACTAGGTAAGCTTCATGCAGCTGGCGTACCGGTGACGATCAACTCCGATGACCCGCCCTTCTTCTTTACGCACATTGGCCAGGAGTATGACCTGGCCGCGCAGCACCACGGCCTTTCCCAGGCGGATTTGCTGGGCATCACCCGCCGCGCCATCTCTGCAGGCTTTTGCGAGAGTGACGTCAAGATGTCATGTCTGGGCCGTATCGATGCCTGGGCGCAGGAGTATGGGCAGTGAAGAGTATTTGCGTGTTTTGCGGGTCATCGTCCGGAAACGATCCGCTCTATGAAGGCGCTGGGCGCGAGGTCGGCAAAACGCTGGCGCAGCGCGGCATCCAAGTGGTCTATGGCGGCGCCAGTGTCGGCGTCATGGGCGCGGTGGCCGATGGGGCAATGGCGGCTGGCGGCAAGGTTGTAGGCGTCATTCCCAAAGCCATCACGGAATTTGAAGTCTCTCACACGGCCATCACCGAGCTGCATGTGGTCGACACCATGCACACCCGCAAAGCCATGATGGCTGATCTCTCCGACGCCTTCATCTCGCTGCCAGGCGGCATTGGGACGATGGAAGAGTTTTTCGAAGTGTGGACCTGGGGCCAGCTTGGCTATCACGACAAGCCCTTTGGCTTGCTGGATGTCGGCGGCTATTGGGACCCGCTGGAGACCATGCTCGACAGCATGGTCGATAAGGGCTTTCTGCGCCCCATGCACCGGGCGATGGTGTTTAATGAGACCAGCTTAGAGGTTCTGCTAGAACGCTTTGACAGCTACGCACCGCCCAACCGCGACAAATGGATCAGCTCGCGCGGGCTTTAGTCCAGCCGGAATCCTGAACTTGATTCAGGATCTCTCAGACCAGTTAGCTCGCTTTGGACAGAGGCCTTGAATCGAGTTCAGGGCTGCGGGTTTTATCTTTCAGAAGCTCCCAAGACACAGGCGTGCCGCGCTGAATGGAACGCACGGCAGTGCAGCCAATAACATCCTGCCAATATTTCGGCTTGAGACCATAACCTGGCCGGATAGAGCGGATATCCGCATCGGTGATGACCTGTCCGGCGGCCACATCGCGCACAAAATAGAGAGAGCGGCGGAACTGGACGTTGCCTTCTTCAGCCGGTTTGCGCGCGAAGCTGGCCTCGCCTAACGCCTCCCAAGCTGCACGGGTGTCGGTGCAGAGCGTTTTCAACGCGTCTGGCGTGAGCGAGAAGGCGCTATCGGGGCCATCTTCGGTGTCATCCAGCTGGAAGTGCTTTTCGATAATAGTGGCGCCAAGCGCAACGCTGGCCACGGATACTGCGGTGCCGAGGGAATGGTCTGACAGGCCAATGGTCGCGTCAAAGCGTGCGGCCATGGCCGGGATGGTTTTCAAGTTCGATTGGCTGATTGGGGCCGGGTACCCGCTGATGCAATGCAGCAGCGCCACTTGGCTGGCACCAGCGCTTTTGGCGGCAGCCAATGCCTCGGCAATTTCAGCATCATCGGCCATGCCGGTGGAGATGATCAGCGGTTTGCCGGTTTGTGCCGCGCGCGTAATGAGCGGCAGGTCAATGGCTTCGAAGGAGGCGATTTTATAGGCCGGCGTGCCCAGGCCCTCGAGCATGTCAATCGCCGTGGCATCAAAGGGCGAGGAAAACAGCGTGATGCCCACATTCCGTGCCTTTTCAAACAGGGCCGGGTGCCACTCAAAGGGCGTTTGCGCTTCAGCATAAAGGTCATAAAGCCGATAGCCATTCCACAGGCCGCCGGAAATGCGAAAGTCAGGCCCATCATGGTCCAGCGTAATCGTATCGGGGCTGTAACTTTGGATTTTAACGGCGTCCGCGCCCGCTTCTTTGGCTGCCTCAATGCTGTCCAAAGCGCGCTGGAGTTTGCCATTGTGATTGGCTGACAGCTCCGCAATCACGTAGGGCGGGTGCTCAGGGCCAATGGGGCGGCCATCAATCTCAAAAGGGCAGCGTGTCATGCCGCGCAGATTAGCCGCCTTATGGTTACCGGGCCGTTATCACGCAGAAGCGGGCTCGCGCGCCTCGCCGCTGCGAAACACGTCCATATCCAGCTCGCCTTCTGACTTGGCGACCACGGTGGCCACCATGCAGTCGCCTGTCACATTGGTGGCCGTGCGCATCATGTCCAAAATCCGGTCGACGCCTGCAAAGAGGGCCACGGCTTCGATTGGAAGCCCAACGGACGACAGCACCATCGGGATGAGGATAAGGCCCGCCGAAGGCACGCCGGCGGCGCCGATACTCGCCAGGGTGCCGGTTAGCACGATGGTGGCATAGTTGGTGAACGTCAGGTCCACGCCAAAGGCTTGCGACACAAAAATCGCCGCGATGCCCATGTAAATGGCGGTGCCATCCATATTCATTGTGGCGCCCAGTGGCAGCACAAAGCTGGAAACAGGCCGTGACACGCCCAGATGGCTTTCCACACAGCGCATGGAAACGGGCAGTGTGCCAGAGGATGTGGAGGTGGAATAGGCGACCAGCTGCGCGTCGCGAATGCCCTTTAAAAAGCGCCACACATTCAGCCGGGCGATCAGCACCAGGAAGATGGTGAGCACGATGCCCATATGGGCGATGCAGGCGGCATACAGCGTTAAGATGAGCTGCGCCAAGGGGGCCAGAATATCGAGCCCCTGCGTGCCCACCACCCAGGCAATCAGGCCAAAGACACCATAAGGCGCGGTCTGCATGACCCAGTCCGTGATTTTATAAATAATGTCGGCGGCGCTGATAAAAAAGCTGCGCACCGGGCCTGCCTTTTCGCCCACCGCATTGATGGCGAGACCCGTGAGGAGGGCAAAAAAGATGATTTGCAGCACGTTGGTTTGGGCCAGTGCATCGATTGGATTGGTCGGAATGATGTTGGTGAGCAGGTCTTTGACGGAGACGGTTTTCTCAAGTGCTTGCGGGTCCCCCAAAGACCCTGTCGGCGCGCCAACGCCTGGCGCGAAGATGTTCGCAAAGAGGAGGCCAACACTCACCGCGATGGCTGTCGTGAAGAGGTAAATCCCCATCGTCTTCAGCCCAATGCGGCCCATGCGGCCCATATCGCTCATGGCCGTCACGCCGGTCACCAGGGAGACGAAAATCAGTGGCACGATGAGCATTTTGATGGCGCGGATGAAGAGATCGCCGATGATTTTAATCTCAACGGCCAGCCACTGCGGGATCACCAGGCCGGTTATCAAGCCAAGCCCAAGCCCGATGAGGACTTTAAGCCAGAGGGGCTGGGACTGCCAGGTGTTCCACATATAGGTGCTTTCTTTGCAAGATGGAGATGGGAGAACCTTCTTGGCGAATTGCTGGCACTGTGGCAAGCAATGGCTATGCCCCCCGCCCCATCGCCTGGCTCAGGCCCCAAGAGCGCTCCTCCGCCCGCCGCGGTCGAGCTGCGCTTGGCGACCAAAGACGATGCGGCCCAGCTGCTGTCTTGGCGCAATGACCCCGCCACCCGGGCCGCCTCGCTGACCGACCATCCGATCTCTCCCGTGGACCATTATACCTGGCTTGAAAAGACGCTGCGGATGGAAACGCGCACGCTGTGGATTGCCGAATCAGGCCGCCAGGCGGTGGGCACTGTGCGCCTCGATACCGCCAATGACCGCCAAGAGCTGAGCTGGACTGTCGCGCCCGATGCGCGCGGCAAGGGGTTTGGAAAGGCCATGGTGAGTGCGGCGCTTGACCGCACCGAAGGGCCGATCCGCGCGCGTATCCGCCCAGAAAACGCGCCAAGCCGGGCGATTGCGCGGGCCTGCGGCTTCACCCGCGTGTATCTCGAAGGCGGCGTTGAGACGTGGTTGTTTCGCCTGGGTTAACAGTGCGTCCAGCGCTTGCCATTTGATTTTCCTGAAGAAAACGCTCATATCAGCAAAATGAGTGTCGGCGTGACACGCGTTTTAGGAGGCGCTTTTATGGCACTGCGCACCTATCTTGATTCGATTATTGCCCGCGATCCGGCCGCGCGCTCGCGCATTGGCGTGGCGCTGCTCTATCCGGGTGTGCATGCCGTTGCGTTGCATGGTGTGGCCCATTGGCTGTGGGGCGTAGGGCTGACGTTTCTTGCGCGCTGGGTAAGCCAGATCTCCCGCGCTTTTACAGGCATTGAAATTCATCCCGCCGCCCGCATTGGCAAAAACTTCTTCATTGACCATGGCATGGGCGTGGTTATCGGCGAGACGGCAGAGATTGGCGATGATGTCACGCTCTATCACAGTGTCACGCTTGGCGGCGTCAACCCAACCAACGGAAAAGGCGGCAAACGCCACCCCACGCTTCTCGATGGCGTGATTATCGGCGCTGGCGCGCAAATCCTGGGCGCTATTACCGTGGGCGCCCGCTCGAGAATCGGTGCCAATGCTGTGGTGACCAAAGATGTGGCCGAAGGCGCGACCATGGTGGGTAACCCCGCCAAGCCAACGCTTGTCGATGGCGAAACTTATGCGCAGCCGTTCGTGCCTTATGGAACGCCATGCGAAGACATGTTTGATTCTGAAAGCCAAAAGGTGGACCTGCTGCGCTGCGAGCTTGAACAAATGCGCAAACGCCTCACGGAATTAGAAGCCGACGCCAAAGCCGCTAGTGGAGATGCCGCCTCGGCGACGGCTTGGTCTGGCCGCAGCGCGAACAACGCGTAAATCGCGCGTCCATCCCCTCCTCGTTTAGGCGAGCCTTTCGCCCACGTAACAAAAGGGGGAGGCTTTTATGGGCGCCAAAGAATCGCTCTTAGCCACGATCGAAGCGCACTATGTGCCTGGCACGGCGGTCACGGTCGATGTGGATAACGCCGTCAAGGCGGCTGCGAAAACGTTGGAAGAGGGCGCGTCAGAGCCTGATCTCATCGCGCATCCAACGGCCGTTAACGGGGTGTGGCAGCTGCGCTTTGACAGCCGCAATCTGCTCCATGAATCAGCGAACATGGCGCGCATGTCAGGCGGCATGCTGCCCGAGCAGACCATCACCATCGCCAACACGTTCCAAGAGCTCTATGGACCTGAAGAGGGCAAGCCCGGCTTTTATCGCAACACCATGGTGATGGAGCAGAAGAGCGTGGGCTTTTTCTATCAATCGACCGCGTCTTTTACCGTCGATCCTGAGGCACCCAACGTGTTTCAGGTGTCCTTCTCCACGACCAGCTTTGTGCCGCTCAATGCCAGCGATGGCCCCGGCGCCGTGCGCGCGGCGCTCAACATGCCAGCGCAGATGCCCATGCACCATGTGCAAAGCCCGCCGATCGGACCGTTCCCATCCCTGGTGACCTACCTAGATGACACCCTGCGGATTAATCGCGGCGCTGACTATATTGCGGTGCTGGAGCGTATGGCCTAGCGCTGCCCCTAAAAGGCGAAATCGGCAATCACGGGCGCGTGGTCAGAGGGCTTGTCCCAGCTGCGCGCTTCTTCGATGACTTTAACGTCCTTTAAGTGCTTGAGCAGCGGCGGGCTGATCCACACATGGTCGAGCCGGCGGCCGCGGTCAGAGGCTTTCCAATCTTTGGCGCGGTAGCTCCACCAGCTATAGAGGCGTTCGGGTTCCGGCGTGATGTGCCGCATGGCGTCCACCCAGTCATGGGCGTTTTGCATCTTGTGCATGCGCTCGGTCTCCACTGGCGTGTGGCTGACGACTTTCAGCAGCTGTTTGTGAGACCACACATCGCTTTCCAGCGGCGCCACGTTGAGATCGCCCACCATGATGCTCGGCGTTTTCAGGGCCTTTGACCAGTCAATCATCTCATCCAAAAACTGCAGCTTATGGGCAAATTTAGGATTGGCCTCAGGGTCAGGCACATCCCCGCCTGCGGGCACATAAAAATTGTGCAGGTCGATGGTGCCTTGGGCTGTGTTCAGCGGCGTCATCACATGGCGTGCGTCGCCCTTTTCGCACCAATCGATTTTTTGGCTGTCTTTGAGAGCGGTGCGCGAGAGCGTTGCAACACCGTGATGATTTTTTTGGCCATGCAGCGCAATCCCATGCATGCCCATCTTCTTTATGGCCTCCTTGGGGAAGGCGCTGTCCATCACCTTGGTTTCCTGCAGGCACAAAATATCAGGCCGGTAAGTGGTGACGAATTTCTCAACGATATCGAGCCGCGCCCGCACGGAGTTGATGTTCCAAGTGGCAATGCGCAGCGGCATGGAGAGGTGGCCCCTTTGGTCTTAGCTTTAAAACAGGAAGAAACTGTTGCCGGTGATGGCGATGGGCCAGCGGCCCAGCTCAAACAGTTTGAATTGGTACGCGAAGGCGTGGTGATCAGCGTCATCATCAGCCAGCAACAGCAGGGCTGCCAGATGCGCGCCTTTCACCGCCGCGCCGACGGCTGAGTTGGCGAGATCTTCCGGCATTGGGCCCAGCCGGGGCAGCACCTGGTCAAGCGCTTCCGTCGCGCTTTGGGCGGCTGCGGAATTCACATATTGCAAGATATCCGTCAGCTCTTCTTCCGGCACGAAATCAGCGGCATCCTGGGTGAGGGCGGCGCGCAATTGCTCTTCGGCCTCCCAAGCCGGCGCGTTCATATCTAAAGTGTCACCGGCATCCTGCGCGCTTTCAAAGTCTTCGACCAAAACCACATCGATCTCAGGAAAGCCCAGATAATCCAAGTAAGCGCGGGCCATGTCTTCATCGCTGGCCTCCAGCGGCAAGCCCATCCGGCTAAACCAGGGCATGCGCCCCACCAGCTTCATCAACCGGCGGATGGCGGCGAATTCTAAGGCGAGGGCATCCTCGTCCAGCGCGTCATCCTCGCTGCCATCAAAACTATCGGGCGTGTCGGGGTCCATAGCGTGTAGCTGGACTGCACGGGCATGCCTGTCAAGGGCGGAGGCTGCGTCCTTTAAGAAAAGGTGCACCCGGCCGAGGGGGCTGGTTCGGCCGGGCGCGGTATGACGCTCGTCACGCAGTCAGGCACTGCAAGCAGTGCCATGGCAGGGCCAGCACCAATCGGGAAACAGGGGCAAACCCGAACTTGGTCGAGCGAAAGCCGGCGCCATGCAGTTAACATAGGGGTCTCATGTTAAAGCTTCAAGAAAAGACACAGTAAACAAACCCTAGCGCGTGTTCACGCCCGCGTGAGGTCGGCGGATTTATTCCGGAAAAATCTCGTCAAGTTTGCCAAGGCCGTCGAGGCTTATCATCAAAACCATGAAGATGGCGCTGACGATGGCAATCAGCTTGCCGCCGGAAAAGGCGTTGATGGCTTTGACGGGTTCGGAGTCTGGCTGATTGGCCTTCCAGACCGCACGCACTGGGATGAGAGCAATGGCTGTGAGCAATGCCGGGGTGACAGCCAGTTCGGCGTATGTGACCCATTCGGGAATGCCAAAGGTTTGGTCCTCCGTCATCAAGTCAAACAGCACGGACCCGCAGAAAACCGCGCCATAGGCCAGCACGGTGATAAGCGACACGCGCGCCAGCTGGGTGTCTTCAATGGCGAGCGCCGTTTCCTTGCTGAGGCTGCCGATGGTGAAGGGCAAAAACACAGAGCGCCAAAACGGCGATGCATCGGCCTCATGCTTAAAGCGCAGCCACATCCACGACCGCGCCGACCAATAATAATGGAACAGTGTGAAGGTGATGAGCGATAGCAGCACAAACCAGCCGGGATGAAGCGGATAGCCCAGGACGCTATCGTCTTGTTTGCGTACTTTGCGCCGCGCCTTCAGATAAGCGATGATTGGACCGATAATGAACGCGATGAGCCAAGCGCAGGTGGCAAAGAAGAGCACATTGTCCCACTGCACCTTGCCGCCGCGAAAAATAGACAAGTCCACATCTTCAATGTCGCTCGCCAGCCGCGTGAGCGTGATGCCATTGTTGTCGCGAATCCGCTCGAAGCGTTTGGCAATCGCCGCGTTTTCTTCAGCGCTCACAAAGCCTTGCTTGGATTCATATTCATAGGTCGCTGTGAGCAAACCGTTTTTAAAGCTGCGGTCGATTTTATAGCGCAGCGCGTCAAAATCGCCCTCAGAGCGTTCTATTTCATTCTCCCAATCGGGGTCCAATTGGATGGTAATGG